>JAAZDH010000144.1 GCA_012512865.1 Clostridiaceae bacterium
GGCCTAAACTAGTGCATTATTTAATACGTCTAAACTAACGAAACATTTAATCAAATAGAAAGCGAATAGTACAGGCAGGGATTTTGCAAAATCAAGCCAAGTGTAAAAAAAACCTTATCCTTGTTCCCTCTCCAGGCTTGCTCCTGACATTGATTTTCCCTTTATGCCCCAGGATAATTGTTTTCGCTATGGTAAGACCAAGGCCGTGACCTCCCTTTTCTCTCTTCCTGGATTTATCCGAACGGTAGAACCTGTCAAAAATATGCTTCATTTCTTCCACCGTCATGCCGATTCCCGTGTCCAGCACTTCTATAACCGCATTCTTTTTCTCGGTGGTAAGATTTATCGCGATTTCGCCGCCTTCTGGTGTATACTTTATTGCATTATCCAGGAATACTCTTATTGCCTGCTTAATCCTATCCCTGTCGGCATAAACCTCTATTCCCTCATTTATATTCCATGTAACCTTGTGCTTCTCGTCAATTATTTTCATTTCCCTTATGGTTTCCAGGAGCAAGTCCGTCAGGCTAAATCTTTCTTTTTGAAGGTCCAGCTTCCCCCTGTCGTTCCTTGCAAGGAACAACAGGTTCTCCACCAGGTTCTTCATGTTCTCCGTTTCATTTTTAAGGGCATCCAGCGACTCCTGCAGCACCTCCCTGTCGTCTTTTCCCCAGCGGTTCAACATATCAATGTAGCCCTGCAGCACGGCAATCGGGGTCCTAAGCTCGTGGGATACATCTGAAACAAATTGCTTTTGCCTGTTGTACGCATCTTCTATCCTGTCCATCATCTCGTTAAAAGTCATTGCCAGCCCCTTGAGCTCACTCTTTGAACCACTCACGTTCAGGCGCACATTCATATTATTCTCCGAAATACTCCTTGCTGCTCCTGCCATTTCTTCAATGGGCGAAACAATGTCCCTCGCTGCCCCAAGGCTTAGTGCAAAAGCAAAAATCAGCCCGATGCCATCTACCAGCAATATTATCATTAAAAGGTGCTTTATGCTGTTAATCTCGCTGGTTACGTCCGCATAAATATTAAACAGTAAAGATTGATTTATTTCTCTTGAACTTGTTTCCCACACCCTTGGAAATAACACCATGTTTAGCACCAGGAGGTACTTGTCCTGGATTACCGTAAAACCTGCAATATTCCTGTACTTTAACTTGCCTCCAGCTTCATCATGGGCTCCTTGCAAAGTATCGATGCCTTTTAATGATGAATAAATATAAGCAGGGATGGAAAACATGGCATTTTTATCCTTGTCGTATACAATTGCAAAACACTTTACTTCGGTGGTGACAGGGATGGGCCCGGATGCTTCATCCATTTCAAGCTGTTCAGCTTGCCACCCGGCTTGTTGTTTAGGTTGCTGCACGGCTTGCTGTTCATCTTGCCGCCCGGCTTGCAACCCTGCTTGCTGTTCATCCTGCTCCTCTACTTGCTGTTCAGCCTGCCTTTCTGCTTGTTTTTCAGCCTGCTGCCCGTTTTGCCGTTTAACTTGCTGTTCTTCTTTTTGTCCAGCTTGTCGCCCGCTTTGCCGTTCAACTTGTTGCACGGCTTGTTGCACTGCCTGTTCCGCGACCGTGTTGCAAGCCTTGTATGCTGGGTAAGCCCTATATGCGCCATATGCCGTAAAAATAAAAAAACCGGTTAAAACCAGTGTTTTAAAAATGATTTTCAGGTGCATTATTGACAGGCCAAGCCTTATGGAATACCTGCCCCTTTCAGTGAATTTCTTAACCAAGTAATAAAACAAGTACACCGGGAAAAACATGATTTTAAGAACCATGAGCAGTGATCGTAATATCATGTCCCCGGTACTCTTGGCACTCTTCTTGTTGTTATCGACGTTTATTGTATTTTTCGTATTTTTCATATTACCCACTTTTATATGTTACTGGTATTACCATATTATCTTTATCACGAATTGCCGTTTCTCCTTGGCTTTTATCTCTTCCATGCCCATCTGCCAAGCCTGCTGGACCCCATCCGTCATACCTGGAGTACTCATCCACCATACCTGCAGCACTAACCCGTCATATCTGCCATACTTGTCCGCCATGCCTGCAGCAATGCCTGCAGCCATGCCAGCAGTATTCATGTGCAATATCCGCGGTATTCATCCCCCATGCAAGTACTTTCATTCATCCCTGAAGGTGTATCCCACTCCCCTTACAGTATGAATGTACTGGACCCCGAACCTCTGGTCAATCTTGCTCCTTAAATATCTTATATAAACATCGGTAATGTTGGTGTCCCCCATAAAATCATATCCCCAAACATGCTCCAGTATTTTTTCCCTTGTCAGTACCATACCTTTATTTTCCATGAGATAGAGCAGGAGTTCAAACTCCTTTTTAGATAGCATGATTTCTTCGCCGGCATATGTAACCTTGTATTCATTCCTCGACAATTCCAGGTTTCCTGCTGTTATTGTATCTCTTTTCCTGGCTTGCGCCCTTGCAGATCTCTTCAGTGCCGTCCTTATCCTTGCAAGCAGCTCCTCGATTGCAAAAGGTTTCGTTACATAATCATCCGCCCCCATATCGAGCCCCATGACTATATCGGATGTATCATCCTTTGCCGTCAGCATGATAATGGGCACGTCAGACTCCCTTCTAATACGCCTGCACACTTCAATTCCACTAAGCCCGGGAAGCATCAGGTCAAGGATTATAAGAGCTATATCTCTTTTAAGCGCCCTTTCACAGCCGGTCCTTCCATCATATGCGATTTCAACCTCGTAACCCTCGTGCTTCAGCTCAAGCTCAAGAAACCGGGCTATCTTCGTTTCATCTTCAATTATCAGTATGGTATTCTTCATGAACATCACCACTTGTAAGTATAGCCATCCATCAATATCTTCGTATCGCATTCATTGTACATGCTTTCATTCCTGCATGAATAATCATGACTTAAGCTGCAAACTCATCCGAACGTTTTAATAACGTTTTAATTATACCAGAATAAATAATACGATGGCTACAATTTTTAGAATTGCAGCCATCTCGATCATAATCAATTTACTCTATTGTAACTTCGTTATACCCGTCATCTTCGTCGCTGTTCCCGTTCTTGCCGGTTGAATTTTCATTGTTTGAGGCTTTATACTTATCCTCCATCCTTGCAGCAGTTTCCCTTACCTTGCTTCCGAAGCTGTCAACCATTTTGTTCAGGTCTATTGTATCTCCTTTTTCCTTGCGTATCCTGAACCTGCAACCCATCATGAAAGAAATCACAAGTATTACAAGCAGGAACCAGTTCAGTATCATCGCCGCTAATATCATCAGGTTTATGGATACGTTGATAATAGTTTCGCCGGACCTTTCAACGATAAACCTTGTTTTAAATCCCTTGGCGATCAAGCGTGAAATCCTTGAGCCAAGACTAACATCCCCGCTGCCGTTCCTGCTTCCCGTCCTGTTCCCCTGACCCGTGCTGTTTTTCCTCTCAAAATCAACAATGGCTTCAAGCAGGTCCCCGTTATGCTTTTCAAGAAGTGCCTTTGCCTCGGCATAGCTGCAATTCGTCCTTTTCCTCATTTCATCGATAAGTTCCATCGAAATTGCCATCTAAATCACCCTTTCATTCAAAATTTAAACTTTTATGTACTTTCGAGAATAATTAGCTCTAATCACCGGTTAACTATGAGTATAACTGTGAATACTAAGTTAATTATCCTGGTGTTATCATATACCACGATAATTAGGCGCACCTTAATGAAATATTAGAATTTCATTAAAATATTGTTTAAAGAATATAATTTAACCCCTTTGGAGAAGTACCGGGATGCTTCTTTTCCAATGCCGGCGAAAGGACTTATGACAGGCGAGTTAATTTTCACTGGAATTTTTATTTTATGTAATGCGAAAAGACTATGGAGAACCATAGTCTTTTCACTCTAAACAAATATACATATAAGCCTGTAATTCTCTCCTACTTATTTCCATGCAATATCCCATGAAGCAATTACAATTAAAAAAACCGCTACTTATTCTACATTTAATCCTTACTTATTAAAACTGCTTTTTTTATCCTTATTTATTGAAACTTTTTTACGCTTTGCGCTTATGATTTTCGCTTATTAACTTATTAAAAGAGATTTTTTACCCACCGCATTCAACCTGACAATTCCACGGTCAAAGCCACAATTGATGCCGGCGGCAATACAATTACTGGTTCACTGTTTGAAAGCTTTATTTCCCTGGTAACCGGGCTTATATTGCCTGGTTGTTCAAAGCTATTGTACATGTGCGGGTCAGCTGCATTCAATGTCATCTTGGTAGCTGTTTCTTCAAACCTGGCACCGTATAAATCAATTCTTACCTCGGCCTCTTCCGAGTAATGACAGTTTGCCAGGGTCAAGGTTAGCCTATTATCCTTTATGGAAGCGGAACAGGATATTCTTGCCAGCTGTTTTTCTTTGTTTCCACCTGTCTTATATGTGATCGTATCGGTATCAACCAGTACCCTTACAGCCTCTCCCTCCTGGTGACCCTTATACATGTCAAATACATGGTAGTTTGGAGTAGCCACAAACTTGTCCCCGGATGCCAGGAAGAGTGAGTGCAGGCAATTTACCAGCTGTGCCACGTTAGCCATTACTACCTTGTCACAGTGATTGTTGAATATATTCAACGTAATTGCAGCAACAAGCGCATCTCGCATTGTGTTCTGCTGTTCAAAAAGGTTTTCGCCCCTGGAAGGTCCTGAACCTTTAGGATGCCAGCATCCCCATTCATCAACGACTATGCCAATCTGCCTTTGCGGGTCGTAGCTATCCATCAGGGCACGTTGTTCACAAATAATTCTTTCCATGTAAGCTGCCTTGTCCAACAGCTCGTACCACTGGTCCTGGCTGAATTCCAGGGCATTCCCCGCCGTCCCGCAATAATAATGGATTGAATAGCCATCTATGATATTACCAAATGACGGATGCGTCACATCCTTAAGCTTGTCAAAAAAGCGCCGTGTCCAATTCAAATCATTGCTGGCCGGTCCGCAGGCAATAAGCTTAACCCGTTCTTTATCAAGGTATTTCACAATGCTGGCATACCTCCTGAACTCAAAGCAGTAATCTTCGGGAGTCATGTTGCCGCCATGTCCCCAGTTCTCATTTCCTATTCCCCAAAAAACTACGTTGAAAGGCTCCGGGCTGCCGTTCTTCTCCCTCAGCCTGGTCAATGCAGTGCTCCCCCGCGGGTAATTGCAGTACTCCACCCAATTCCTTATTTCCAAGGGTGTCAATGTTGTCGCATTAGCAGCGATATACGGCGCAGCACCTACAAGCCGGCAAAAATCAATAAACTCGTGTGTTCCCACTTCATTATTTTCTAACTTGCCGTCACAAAAATACCAAAAATTCACCGTGGTGGGACGTTCCTCCCTTGCCCCTATGCCATCCCTCCAGTTATATGTTTCGGCAAAACAGCCGCCAGGCCACCGGATAACAGGAGGATTGATTTTCCGGAGCATTTCCACTAAATCCTTGCGAAAACCGCGGATATTCGGTACCCGGGATTCCTCACCAACCCATATCCCATCGTAAATAACGCCGCCTATGTGCTCGGCGAAATGCCCGTAAATATTGCGATTTATTATGCCGATTTTTTCTGGTATGACCAAGCTTATTTTATGCATTTTAAATGTCTCCTTTCCGTATATTTTATATGTATAATTTTTATTTATAGTAATATAACATTATAATACAATATTGTATCTTTATATTACTTCTTTATATTGCATTTTCTTTATAGATTCTTTTTATTTATTTATGATTACTATATAACATACTATATAATTCGCACTAATCTGAATTCAGCATTGATCTTAGGAAAACTAAACCAATTAACATGATAGCAGGAAAGATTATTGCTGCCAAGAGCCCCTGGTTCAATCTGCTCATATCCGCAATGATGCCGGTAAACTGCGGCCCGATGGAACAACCCAGGTCTCCGCCAAGCGCCAAAACTGCAAACATGGCGACACCGCCTGCCGGGTAACCTGCCGCTGTTATGCTTAACATTCCCGGCCACATTAAGCTCACGCTCAGTCCGCACAAGGCACAGCCCAACAATGACACTGCCGGTATGGGCGCAATAGCTGTAATGACAAATGATGCCATGCATAAAGCCGAGCAAACCGCTAATACCTTCTGCATATCGATCTTTTGACCTCTTACCCCGTACCATGTGCGCATAACTCCCATCATTACGGCAAATATACAGGGTCCCAGTATGTCTCCCAGCGTTTTTGAGATGCCCAGGCCTTTCTCTGCAAAAAGCGAAGCCCATTGAGCCATGGACTGTTCACTGGCACCGGAACAAACCATCAGGAGCAGCGCAATAAGAAAAATCCTGGACCTAAAAAGTGTTTTTAGCGGTGTCCGCTTGCTTTCTTCTATAGGAGGCATGAGCGGCACTCCCGTAAATTTAACAAGGTTGTACAGCGGTAACAGCGACCAGGCAAGGGGAAGGAGAAACCATAGATCTTGGCCGACAAAACGCAAAGCCATGGTGGACAGGATAATTACCAGGACCTGGCCCCAACTGTAGAACGAGTGCAACAGGCTCATCGAAGAGGCTTTTGCATCACCCGGCAAACTCTCAACGATAGGGCTGATAAGCACTTCGATAATACCGCCGCCTATTGAAAACATTATGCATGATATAACTAACCCTAAATACGGCGATGGTAATATTCCGGGTAAAAAAGCAAATGCAATCATACCAGCAGCAGCAAATGCATGTGCTATCACCACCGACAGGCGATGACCGATTTTATCGACAAACTTGATGGCTAGCGCATCAACTGTAAGCTGCGTTACAAAAATAACCATGACCAGGCTTCCTAGCAAGGTATAGGAGAGCCCGAATTTTTCCTGGAAAACTACAAAGAGCAATGGCGGAAGATTTACAATAAGAGCCTGGGTTATGTAGCCCAAATAACAAGCACGAAGTGTGCTTCTGTAATTAGCCTTGTTCATTTTCTACCTCCTAAGCTATAAGTGTTGCAATAAAAAATATTTCATCCCATCCTTCTACCCAGTCATTATACCAGCACAGCCCATTATTTTTTTACTATTCGTCATGACCGCAGCGCCTCAAACTCCCCCTCTTTTAACTTTGCGATATTCTCCGCAAGCTCTTGAATGGTAATCTCCCCGCGTCCAACGGGATGAGAAGATACCTCATACATGATAGGCCCGTTGTAGCCGTGAATTTCCAAAAGCTCGAAGATTCCCTTCCAGTCATTAATCCCGTCACCCGGCAAGCGATGGCGTTCGTCTGTAAAATCATAATCAGAAATATGCAAAGTATCTATTATAAGACCGGAGGCATTAATAGCCCTAAGAAAATCAAGATTGCTCTCCTTCAGGGAGTGATTGGTGTCAAAGCAAATTTGCGCGCCGGTACCGCTGATAAGCTCGATCATTTCTGCCGAGCAATTGCACAAGCAGGTTCGGGGCAAATTCTCAACGGCAAGAACCATGCCGTGAAGGTCGCACCGTTCACGCAGGCGGATAATGTTCTCCCGGCTCATTTTCTTCCGTTCGCAGCGCTCGGCACCAGGAATCGGTTCGCTGCTGGGATGGACCACAGCCGTTTTGATCCCCGCAGCACCTGCAGCGTCAATCATGGCAAACTGCATCTCCATTGTTTTCTCCCGCTTTTCTTTATCCAGCAAGGAAATATCATGCTCACCGGAAAAGGGAAGGTGAATCGAACGGATTTCAATCCCGGCCTGATCGGCCATTTCCCGGTAGCGCAAAGCATTTTTCGGGTATCCAATCTTATTTATATAAGTATCGGCGCTAAAGGATAACTCCACGCATTCAAACCCGTATTCTTTCAGCTGTATCAGCATTTCAAGATCCAGGCGATCAATAAAACATAAGGAAGTTCCTTTTTTTAGATTATTTGGCATTATGACGTTTCCCTTTCTTCGTCTTTTATCAAATTATATCACAAAATTAGGCTAACGGCAGCTTTATTCCGTAACAAATTCCGTAATGAAAAGGTGCATTTTGCCATTCATCAGAAAAGAGCGGGTATGCTTTTTTATGGCCTAAATAAACTGTTCTTCACCCCGGTGACTAAAATCACGGGCGTTTTGCCAAGTCTTTGAATAAGTCAGCTGCACGCTCTATGCTGCAGGTACTCTATGCAGCGGGCTATTGTAATGGTATAATAGCATGGTGTATATATGACTAAGATTCTTATACCCTTTTGCAGGTTGCTTTTTGATAGCCTGGTTAATGATTGAATTAATTTTACGCACTATAAATTCTGTAAATTATAAAACAATAAAAACAGTTAGAAACGGTTAGGAGAGATAAACATGGCTAAAAAAAGAGGAATTTTAATTCACCCGGAGGAAGTTGGAAATTACCGGGCTGATATTTTGGTTGAATCCGACTTAAATCTTGTGGCCATTCACCCTAAAGGCGGAGTTAAAGCTGCAGAAACTCTTAATGACATGCTGGAGTTCGTAAAAACAGATACTTTCTTGGAATTTGCCGAGAAAGTCAGAAATAAAGGGATTGAATTGGAATATGAATTTCATGCCCTGTCCTGGCTTCTAGATAGAAAATTATATTATACCCATAAAGATTGGTTTCGAATGAACAAGGATGGGGAGCAAGTACATGACTTTAATATGTGCGTATCTAGTCGCGATGCCCTGGAGTTAATCGCAGAGAGGGCTGCGGAGTTGGCACTGAAGCTTCCTTTCAATACCGATAGATATTTCTTTTGGATTGATGATGTTAAGGCTTTCTGTCAATGTCCTCATTGTAAGGTTTTAACACCGTCAGACCAGGCAATGATAATATACAATCATATATTAAAAGGGATTAAAACAGTAAATAAAAATGCAAGCCATTGCTACCTTGCATATTTGGACACAATAGCCGCACCCAAAAACGTTAGCCCGGACGCAGGGATTTTCCTGGAATATGCGCCTATTCTGCGGGACTCAAATTTACTGATTAATGATGAAAATTGCGTGAAAAATTGGGAA
>JAAZDH010000145.1 GCA_012512865.1 Clostridiaceae bacterium
AATAGGAATAATCAAGCTGCGCAATGTACCATTGACCGCCGCGGCAAAAAAGCTGATGGAGTTGATTAAGAACAAAATCTCTTAATTTGCAGGACAGGATATTATTACTTTTTAATTTATAGATTTATAATTTTAAAAAATAGCAGAATACGGAATTCACATACGGGATTCCCATGTAAAGTTCACATATGGGATTCATATATAGGATTTGCAACCCCAAAAATTTATAGATTAGGTTCATAATCACGTCTTATAAAGAAGATAAGAATAATTAATTTTACTTATTCATGGGAAACAAGTATAATACCCTCGAGAGCAATCTCTTTAGCAAATGATTGTTTTTGGGGGTTTTTCATGGTAAGAGCTGTAGTCGGGGCCAACTGGGGTGACGAGGGCAAGGGCAAGATGACCGACTTGCTCGCATCCGAGTCTGATATAGTCGTCAGGTTCCAGGGAGGAAGCAATGCGGGACATACGATAATAAACAATTACGGGAAATTTGCCTTGCATTTGCTCCCCTCGGGCGTATTCTACGACCATGTAACCAATGTACTTGGGCCAGGAGTTGCCTTAAGCATGAAAATCCTGCTGGATGAATTGGAAAACCTTGAAAATCGTGGTGTTCCAAGCCCCAGATTACTAATATCCGAGCGTACCCAGGTCCTCATGCCCTGGCATGTCTTATTTGATATACGCGAAGAGGAAAGGCTGGGAAGCCGGCAGTTCGGTTCAACAAAGTCGGGCATTGCCCCCTTTTACTCGGATAAGTACTATAAAACCGGCATACAGCTATGTGAAGTTTATAACAGGAAACTGCTAAAAGAAAAGCTGGTTAGTATCTGCCAGGTGAAGAACCTCCTGTTGAAGGCATTATACAACGCAAAGCCCGTGGATGTGGACATGGTATATAACGAGCTTGTAACCATTGGCCAGAAAATATCCCACATGGTATGCGATACCACTAGCTTTCTTCACGGGGCATTAAAGGATGGAAAACGCATCCTTCTTGAAGGGCAGCTGGGTGCATTGAAGGACCCTGACCACGGGATTTATCCTTTTACCACCTCCTCATCGCCCCTTGCGGGATATGCCGCGGTAGGGGCAGGCATTCCGCCTTACGAGATAAAAAGCATAATTGCTGTCGTTAAAGCGTATTCCAGCTGCGTGGGGACAGGCCCCTTTGTAACCGAAATACACGGTGATGAAGCCGCCGAGCTTCGCGAAAGGGGCGGTGATGCAGGCGAATACGGTGCCACCACGGGACGGCCCCGCAGGATGGGTTGGTTCGACGCCGTTGCCACCAGGTATGGCTGCATGATCCAAGGGGCTACCGAGATTGCCTTAACCCTACTTGATGTCCTCGGGTACCTGGATACAATACCTGTCTGCATCGGCTATGAAATTGACGGCAAGGTGATAAAAGATTTTCCCGTTACTTGCATGCTCGAAAAAGCAAAGCCTGTATACAAGGAATTCCCGGGTTGGAAGTACGATATATCAAGGATACGCGAGTACGAAGCACTCCCGGAAAATGCGAAGAGATACGTTGAGTTTATCGAAAGCTACGTAAACATCCCCATAAAGTGGATATCAAACGGCCCCAGGAGAGAGAATATTATAAGGAAAATATAATGACAAATTTATCATGAGAAAAAATCGTTATAAGAAAAAATACCATGATGAATCCCCTATTTCAGCTCTTCCAGGAGCAGCCTTCTTGCAACCTGGGGATCTGCTTTTCCTCTTGTTTCTTTCATCACTTGCCCCATGAGAAAGCCAAGGGCTTTTTCCTTCCCCTTCTTATAGTCGGATACACTGGAAGGATTATCCCCTATTACTTTTTCCACTATCCCCCTGAGAAACTCTTCATCGTTCAAGACTTCCAGGCCTTTTTCCTTCACTATATGCTCCGGGTCCTTCCCGGTATCAAATATTTCCTCGAAGACCTTCTTTGCCGTTGGGATGTTGATAGTACCTTCATCAACTATTTTTAAGAGTTTTACAAGGTGACCTGCGGGGAATTTGGCATCCTCCACGCTGGCATTCCTGTCATTCAGCAAGCGCATCAATTCTCTTATAACCCAGTTGCTCACCATCTTGATATTTACACCCTTTCCAGCCGCCTTAACGGCTGCTTCCTCGAAAAAGTCCGCCAGTTCCCTGGAGGAAGTTATTATTTCCGCATCATACTCCGGGAGCCCGTATTCCTGTATATATCTATCCTTTCTTTCCCACGGAAGCTCGGGCAGGGATGCTTTTATTCTTTCCACGAAATCCTCTTTTATTGTTAGTGGTGGTATATCCGGTTCCGGGAAGTACCTGTAATCATGGACATCCTCCTTGCTCCTCATTTGAATGCTTTCACCCCTGGTATCGTCCCAGCGCCTTGTTTCCCTTGATATCGTCCCGCCTGCCCTGATTATGCTTTCCTGCCTTGCGATTTCCACCTCAATGGCCCTGTAGACAGCCCTGAAGGAGTTTAAATTCTTTATCTCGACCCTCTCTCCAAGCTCCGTCCTTCCCCTGGGTTTTACGGAAATGTTCACATCACAGCGTAATGAACCTTCTTCCATCTTGCAATCCGAAACTCCCACGTAAAGAAGCATGGACCGCAGTTTCTCGAGAAATACCCTTGCTTCACCTGCAGATGATATATCCGGCTCGGTCACGATCTCGATCAAGGGCACTCCCGCCCTGTTGTAATCAATAAAGGAGCAGGTACCATCCTCACTGTGCAAAAGTTTTCCCGCGTCTTCTTCAATATGGATCCTTTGAATCCTTATTTTCTTCTTCCCTGTTTCATTTTCCCGCTCCCCGTTCCCGGGATCAATTTCAATATAGCCGTTTTTACAAACGGGCAGGTCATACTGGGATATTTGATAGCCTTTTGGGATGTCCGGGTAGAAATAATTCTTCCTGTCCTGCTTTGTAAATAACGAAACCGAGCAATTGGCGGCAAGCCCTGCCCTTATTGCATACTCAACCACCCTGGAATTTAAAACAGGCAACACCCCGGGCATCCCGGTGCAAACAGGGCAGCAATGGGTGTTTGGGAGCCCTCCGAATTCCGTGGTGCAGGAGCAGAATATTTTCGTCTTCGTGGACAATTCTGCGTGGACCTCGAGTCCTATAACCGCCTCGTAATCCCCGGTATTCCCGCCAAGGTCCTTCAAGTCCCCGCCAGGATTCTTTACATCTCCGCCAGTATCCTTTGTCTTTCCACCGGTAACCATAATCTTTCCTTTAAAATCATTTGTCCTCCCGTCAAGCCCTTCTTTTCCAAGAATCATTTTACCACTCCCAAATACCTTGTCAGCATTTTTATCCTTACTCTTTATTAAATTCCTTGCCCTGTTGTTCACCTCATTTATTCTTCACCTGGTTATTCACCTGGTTGTTCATCCGGCTGCTCGTCCAATTGCTTCCAATAGTTTGTTCAAAAGTGTATCCCGCCCGGAAAATCGTTGATTCGTCAAAGCGTTTCCCTATCAACTGGAGGCCTATGGGCATGTTGTTGCGGTCAATGCCGGCTGGTATTGCCAGCGCCGGAAGGCCTGTGATATTGGCAGGGACGGTGAATATATCCTCCATGTACATTTTAAGGGGGTCATTGATTTTTTCCCCGATTTTATAAGCCGTTGTGGGTGCAACCGGCCCCATGATGATATCGCACTCTTCAAAAGCCCTGCCAAATTCCCTGCTTATGATTGTCCTTGCCTTGAGGGCTTTCTTATAATATGCATCGAAATATCCCGAGCTCAATACATAAGTACCCAGCAAAATCCGCCTTTTTACCTCGGTTCCGAATCCTTCGCTCCGGGTGCGCTTGCACATGTCAATTAAGTCCTTGTACTCGGAAGTCCTGTACCCGTATTTTACACCATCATACCTTGCAAGGTTCGAACTTGCCTCGGCAAGGGCTATAATATAGTAAGTTGGAACCACGTATTCCATTACGGGTATGGAAATCTCCTTGCATTCCGCACCCTGCTCCGAGAACACCTGGATGGCTTTGAATACCGCATTTCTGATGTCCTCATCCACGCTGTCGTCTACAAATTCCCCTGGTATGCCTATCCTCAGCCCCCTGACATCTTGAACAAGGGCTTTTGTATAATCGGGGATTCTCTTTCTTGTAGACGTGGCATCCATGGGGTCATGGCCCGCTATTGCACCAAGTACCATGGCACAATCTGAAACTGTCCTGGTCAAAGGCCCGACCTGGTCAAAGGAGGATGCATAAGCCACAAGGCCAAACCTTGATACCAGGCCGTATGTCGGCTTTATTCCCACGCATCCGCAAAAAGCTGCCGGCTGCCTTATTGAACCGCCCGTATAAGACCCCAAGCAGTATATTGCCTCCCCTGAAGCCACGGCGGCAGCTGCTCCGCCGCTGGAACCTCCCGGTACCCTTTCCGTATCCAATGGATTAAATGTTTTCTTGAAATACGAGCTCTCCGTGGAGCTGCCCATGGCGAACTCATCCATGTTAACCTTTCCGAGCAATATTGCCCCGTTTTCATAAAGCTTTCCCACCACGTGGGCGTCATATGGCGGGATAAAATTGTAAAGCATCCTGGAAGCACAGGTGGTAAGTATCCCTTTCGTGCAAATATTATCCTTGACGGCCATGGGTATCCCGGCCAATGGTGAATCCAGGTTTCCCCCATCCAGCCTGGCCTGTACATCGGCTGCCTGCTCCATTGCCTTTTCTTCAGCAACGGTTATATAGCATCCATACGCAGAATCCAGTTTTTCAATCCTGTCCAGCATGTACCTTGTTAATTTAGGTATGCTTACCTCTTTATTCTTTATAAGGCTGCCCAGTTGGCTAATCGAAAGCTCATGCAGTTCCACGCTTCAACCTCCCTTTCCCGGTTTCCTGGACACCGGGTTCCCGGTTTCATTCCACTATCCTTGGTACAATAAAAAATCCCGGTTCCTTTTCTTCCTGCCTGCAAAGCAAATCCTCCCTGTCGTATGACTTTCCGACCTCATCATTCCTCAGGGTGTTTTCATCCCCGCACCCGTCCGCTTCAAGATATTCCATTGCTTCAATACCTGATGTATCCAATTCTTTCAGCTTGTCGAAATAAGCAATAATTTTATCTATTTCAGCGGCCATTTTTTCCAATTCCTTTTCGTTGTTAATCTCAACCCTTGCAAGTTCTGCAATATGCTCAATAACCTGCCTTGATATTGCCATCTTGTTTCTCCTCCCTCTTAGCATGTGTCACCACCCCCGTCCCCGTGTCACATCCCGCGTCCCGTGTCACAAGGGATAATCACCGTTAAAGCAACCCGTACATAAACCGCATTTTATGCCCTTCAGTGTTTTTACCAACCCTTCAAGGTTTAAAAAGCCAATACTGTCGGCTCCTATCATTTCCCTGATTTCCTCCCGGGAATGGTATGATGCAACCAGCTGCTCCTTCGAAGACATTGCTATCCCCAGGAAACACGGGAATTTAACGGGGGGAGAGCTTATCCTCATGTGGATTTCCCTGGCGCCGGCATTCCTGAGCATTTTAACTATTCTCCTCGTGGTAGTCCCCCTTACTATGGAATCATCCACGATAACAATACTCTTCCCGTCAACTTCGCTTTTTATTGCATTGAACTTGATTGACACGCTGGCTTCCCGTTGCCGCTGTTCAGGCTGTATGAAAGTTCTCCCGACATACCTGTTTTTCAAGAGCCCCTGTCCATAAGGAATTCCCGATTGGGTAGAATAACCCAATGCCGATACCAAGGCCGAATCCGGCGCTCCAATCACCAGGTCCGCCCTTACAGGGTGTTCCTCCGCAAGCTGCCTTCCTGCTTCATACCTTGCCATGTACACGCTTGCCCCGTCTATCACGCTATCAGGTCTTGCAAAATATACAAATTCAAATATGCAAATCCCTTCTCTCCCCGTTGATTTGACCTGCATGTATTCAATGCCATTGTCTTCTATTATTACAACTTCACCCGGGGCTATATCCCGTATGAATTCTGCTTCAACTGCATCCAGCGCACAGGATTCCGATGCAATTATATACGAGTTTTTCAGCCTTCCCAGGCATAAGGGTCTTATGCCCCAGGGATCCCTTACCCCGATAAGCTTTTTATCTGCAAGTATTACCAGTGAATATGCACCCTCGATTTCCTTCATCGTTTCTATTATGGCCTTTTTAACAGACTTGCTTTCAGCAATTTTCATTGATAGCATGCTTGCAATAATCTCGGTATCGCTGGAGGTATGAAATATGGCTCCTTTTTCTTCAAGCCTTTTCTTTATGTTAGATATGTTTACAAGGTTGCCGTTGTGGGCCAGTGCCATTTGGCCGCCCATGTATTTCACCACGAGGGGCTGGGCATTTTCCGCGGTACCTGCGCCGGTAGTGGAGTACCGGACATGCCCGATTGCCGAATCCCCACTGAGACTGCTTATTATTGCATCATTGAATGCTTCGGGTACAAGTCCTACATCCTTGTAATAGGATATCTCCCCATTATTGCAAACCGCAATCCCTGCGCTGTCCTGCCCCCGGTGCTGGAGGGCATAAAGGGCATAATAAGTAAGCCTGGCTGCAGCAGTTGCACCTTCGCCATGGGCATCATCGCAGCCGTCATTGTAATATATGCCGAAAATCCCGCACTCTTCTTCCTTTTTTTCCGCCAGCAAAATGTCTTTGTCCTTCATTTTTTCCCCTTCTTGGAATTGTTTGCCCTTCTTGGAATTCTTTCTCCTTGCTGGAAACCGGGATCCCGTCCAATCCGGTTTAATCCCTCTTGATAACACGTAATTATGCTTATTTTTACGCAACAATAATAGCAATCCCATATATTGCTAATTGATGCTATTAAACTCAATATAATTCTATTCAATTCTATTTACCCATACAGGCTTCTTCATTAACAATCCCCGTAACATCATAACAGCAAAAATTTTACGGCATCTCTTATTTCAATACCAGTATCATGTTGCAACAACAGTTATTTTCCGGTACAGCTCTCTTAATACAACATCTTCCTGTAGATGCCACATAACTCTTTTTTTGCAATGCCGCATGTTTAGCATTTCAAATCACATTATACTACAACAGGATATATTGCTAAAATTAATATTTATAATACAAAGGATAAGTTATGCTTATAAGCATCATAAGAATAATCGAATCCCAAAAAACCCGGATTTCTATTGCAAAGCACACGGTTAAAACAGTATAATAAAATGAAACGCAAGAAAGTGATAAATTCATAAATTGAACTTTCCATGGCCTTGCGGAAAAAGAAAGGAAATTTAAAGCAGCTTTACGCTATGCAACCGAAGGGAAATCTTGTATGGTGGGAGTTAGGATATGTCTTGCATTATGTCAAATTGAAGAGATGAGAAAAATAAAGCTGTTCCTGGCAAATTACGGTTTTTCTGTCATTAGCGAATCCACCGACGGAAGTTCGGTCTTAAGACATATACGAACACTAAATCCCGATTTGATCGTAGTAGACAGTGAACTGCCGGGCATAAACGGAATAAGGATAGCAGAAATAGCGGAAGAAGATGATATTGCCCCGGTTATTGTAATAACAAATTCGACCAAGGATAGCTTGTGGATAGACCTTGAACACCCAAGGGGCATTGTATTCCTGCAGCGGCCTATAACCAAGTCGGCGCTGCTCCAGACCATCCAGCTGTCCCTATTAAATTACCGCAGGATAAAAGAACTCAAGGAAGAAGTGAAAAAGCTCAAGGAAACCCTGGAAGCGCGGAAATTAATTGAAGAAGCAAAGGGCATCCTGATGAAGAAGAACGACATATCCGAGGGTGAAGCATACAGGTTGATGCAAAAGCAAAGCATGGACAGGGGAATACCCATGCGGGAGCTTGCAAATGCAATCATCCTGGCCAACCGGATGGAACTGCTGGATTAACCTTGAAAAGAAGCCATTTAACCCGGTATTTGCAGCCAACGTTTACGGTCATGATTTACGACCCATAATTGCAGCATATATTTATGACCCATATTTGTGGCCAGTAACCTTGTAAACATTCCAGTGTTGTTAAAAATCCGGTATCAAGGGCGCCCTGAGCTTGTGCCCGCAAGCCTGTTTTCTTTTCATCACTTCCCCGGCCACCCTTTCATCGCCTTTTCCCGTAAGAATGATTTCATCCAGTTGGGCGTATGTAAAGCCCAGCTCCCCTTCGTCAGTCTGGCCTTCCCACAAGCCAGCTGTAGGAGCCTTGTAAATTACCCGGGCATGTATTCCAAGGTGCCTTGTCAATTCCCGGACCTGTGTCTTTACCAGCCCGCCCAGGGGTAAAATATCAACCCCTCCGTCGCCATACTTGGTAAAATATCCAACCTCCAGCTCGCTCCTGTTGCCCGTCCCAGCAACAAGGTAATCATAAAGGTTGGCATGGTAATACAGGACGATCATCCTCAGCCTGGGCTTTATATTACTTATGGCAAGTTTTTCGGCATTTTCAAGAAGAGCATGATTTGACCCCAATGCATCCATTTCATGAGATTTCCTGCTTAAAAGCAATGCGGCCGTAATGCAATCAAAAGCTTCCTCGAGATGAATCTCCTTATAGCCGATTTTAAGGGAGTCAGCCACAAGCCTTGCATCTTCCGTATCCTGCGGGTTGCCGTAACAGGGCATGTGAATCCCAAGGACATTGCCGGGCATTGCTTCCTTGCATAAAGCCGCAACAACCGCCGAGTCAATTCCTCCGCTTATTCCTACCACGCACCCCCCTGCACATGCATCCTTTACCTGGAGGCGTATCCAGTTTACCAACCGGCTTTTTAAGTTTTCAAGTGCATCTACTGGAGTATACATCTTTTGCCACCACCTTTTATCAACCTTGCCATTCTCTTAAAAA
>JAAZDH010000146.1 GCA_012512865.1 Clostridiaceae bacterium
AACCTTCTAAAATTATTGTGCAACAGGGCTTAGGTAATATCAATATGAAATTGTTTAGCTGCTAAAACAGCAGCTTGTTCACTAATATGGTATAGCGAACGATTTAACTTCCAGTTATTAACTGGAAATTAAGCAGAAATATATTAATAAATAATATTATACGAGGAGCTATGTGATGTTTTTGAACTGGATCTGAACAGAAAAATCGAGGAGCTTTCTTATGGAAACAGGAAAAAAGTTGCTGTTATCCAGGCACTGCTTCATGACCCTAAACTGCTGATACTTGATGAACCTACGGGGGGTCTTGACCCGTTAATGCAGAATAAGTTTTTTGAGCTGCTCGAAGAAGAGAATAAAAAAGGCGTAACTATATTTTTTTCTTCCCATATTTTAGGTGAAGTACAGCGTATATGTGACAGGGTAGCTATTATAAAGGAAGGCAGGATACTAAAAATTGAGCAAATTGAAAAACTCCGGGCAACACAGTATAAAAAATTCACTATAGAATTTAACAATATTGATGATAGTAATAAGTTTGATATTCATGACATTACAAGGGTTGAAAAGAAAAATAAGCAACTGGAATTTCTTTATGCAGGTGATATTAATATAATCCTGGGCAATCTTGCACAAATGAACATAGCAAATCTCCTGATAGAGGAACCTTCCCTTGAAGAAATTTTTCTTCACTACTACGAGAAGGAGGGAGAATGAAGTGATTATATTCACCAGGGAATTAAAAAGAAACAGGAAGAGTTTTATTATATGGACGGCATCATTGGTATTATTTAATATATTGATGATGTCATTTTACCAGTCAATAGCAGAAAATACAGAAATGTATGATAAAATGGTTATGGAGTTTCCAAGAGCAATGATTGAAGCCTTTGGGCTGGATAAGATAAGTATGTCTACCATTCTCGGCTTTTTCGGTACTGAATGCTATATCTTCATAACCCTCTTTGGAAGCATATATGCCATGCTTCTTGGAGCAAGCACATTGTCAAGGGAAGAAGGAGAAAAAACCATAGAATTTCTCCTGGCCAAACCTGTTACCAGGAGCACAATTGTTACAGAAAAAGCAGCTAATGCATTTTCCCTCATAACTCTTTTCAATTTGATTTTTTCTATTGTAAATTTCCTTATGTTTGATGCTGTGAAAATAGACGATTATAGTACCAGGGCACTTCTTTTGCTTTCATTAGGCCCCTTGCTGTTACATCTGACCTTTACGTCAATAGGTTTGTTAATTTCAGTCTTTGTTGTTAAAGCCAAGGCAGTTTACCCGGTATCAATCGGATTTGTCCTTTTTATGTATTTTATCAGCATTATGTCATCCATATCAGAAAAACTAACTAATTTAAAGTACTTAACACCTTTCAAATACGTGGATGCCCCGGATATTATAATGAATGAAAGGATTGAACCGGTCTACCTGGCAATTATGTTTGCGGTCATTGCAATTTCGCTTGCAGCAACCTATGTGCTTTATAATAGGAAAAATATACAGGGAGTGTGAGCCTTTACACGGAAGTTTTGAAAAATTGCCTGAAGATAAACAGCAGGCAAAAGATAATAAATACCAGCCAATAGCAGGAAGGCATCAATAGCATATAGGTAATAGATCAGATAACAGAAACCAGTTTTTTTGGTTTTTATTGCATTTGAATCTGAATTTTGCCGCGTTTTCTTAAAAATAATTTTTTTGTTTGAAACACTCCAAGTATGTGTATATATAAGTAAATATTTCGTACCAGAGAAGGAGGTTAACCTGTATGAGAGAAGTAAAGTTTTTCTGTTGTGAGATATGTGGCAACATGGTTGTGCTTATAAAATCAGGAGGGGGCACCCTTGTGTGCTGCGACCAGGAAATGACCCTGCTTGAAGCTAACACTATTGATGCGTCTGTAGAAAAACACGTGCCTGTTGTATAAAAAGAAGAAGGAATGATTAATGTTGCTGTAGGATCCACGATACATCCCATGACAGAGGCACACTACATTGAATGGATTGCACTTGCAACCGGGGATAGAATAAGCCTTGCATACCTTAAACCAGGCATGGAACCAAAAGCCGAGTTTCCCTATAGTTCCGAAGAAGACCTGAAAGATTTTACAGTTTACGAGTATTGTAATTTGCACGGATTATGGAAGGCATAATAATGGCATAATAATAAAGCATAATAATTATACATAATAATTAAGCATAATATAATAGTCATTACGTAACCAAGTTTGAAAAATACTCCCATTCCAGGCTGATTATGCCAGGGTGGGAGTATTGTATTGCTTTTTAAAGATAAACATGGCAGCAAGACAATTCTTAATACCCGAGGAGGGCAGGAAATGCCAGGGTAATGATTGTAATGGCAATTGCCGAGATAATGCCTCCCAAGGCCACGCATAAAAATGACTTTTTGAAGTCTAGGCCAAGGAATGCCGCAATTGCGCTGCCTGTCCAAAGGCCGGTTGTCGGAAGGGGCACCGCTACGAAAAGTATCAAACCTATCTCCTTGTATTTCTCTACTTTTGCGGAACCTTTTCTTACCTTGTATTCTACAAAATCATTAAACCATTTTAAAAACTTGAATTTTTTCAACCATTCAAAAACAATATTAAACAATAACAAAACAAAAGGCACAGGAACCAGGCTTCCGAGGAAGCTTATTATCAAGGCGGTAACCGGGTGGAGATCATATATGAGGATGGCTACCGGTATGGCTGCCCTTTGCTCGAGAAGCGGAACCGCGGAAAATAAAGCTACTTTTATAATATTTATAATTGTGCTTGTCATAAATATTGCTCCTTCTTGTTAATTCCTTACTTATTAATGATGATTATACAGCTGCCTATGATAATAATTATGATATATCCTCGCGTTGCAGAACAAGTTATATTTTACCGTTAAAAAAAAATAAAGGCAAGGAAGATTCAAAACAAGTAAAATCATGAAAACATGACACAGGCGAAAACGTAACACGGGGACGGGGGTAGTGTCACCTTGCTTATAGCATCTTTTCAGCAAAGTAAAAACTCAAGGCAGGTGAAAAACAGTAATTTCCGGCCTTGAGAAAAACCTTAGCGGAAAGCAAACATTTCCAAGCCCCCGGTTGATGTAAAGAATAACCCCGTTTATCTTGTGAAGGCCCCTGGTTATGCCTATTTTACATAATCTTTCCTTGCGCAGCAGCATAAATTCGAGCTTAAAGGGAGTCCATATTTGGCCCCCGTGAAAGTGGCCGCAAAAGAGATAATCTATTTTTCCTTTTGGGATCTCGTAGACTATATCCGGGTTGTGGGAAAGAGCGATATTCATGAAAGCATCTTTCTCGCATGAAGCAAGTGCTTTATTAATATCCGGCGATCCTGCATATAAATCCTCTATACCGATTATGTTATACTTGACATTGTTTTTCGTATAACAGGCAGCCTGGTTATGGAGAACATTTACCCCGCTGTTTTTTAAAACTTCAATAAAAAAATTGCTATTGCCGGTTTTGCTCCTGTTACCGCTTTTATTATCGTTGCCATATTGTTTTACAACCTTATAATCATGATTTCCCAGGCATGCATATACCGTCGCATCATTCCTTATTTGTGCTAAAAAATTTGTAAATTTTTGAATATCACACGCATTTTCGATATAATCACCTGTCAATATAATAATGTCAGGTTTTTCCCTGGCTATAACATCTTTTACCGTCTTTACGGGAACCCTGAGAAATTTTATGTGAATATCCGAAAGCTGGATAATTTTAAGTCCTGTTCTGCTTGATGTAAACTTAAGCTTTTCAACTTTTACGGCACTAGCTTCGTATCTCATATATATAAACATAATGGCTGCGAATATCAGAAAAATATAAAAGTATATCATTATTAACCTCCACATTAACTTTTGCGTTAAGCTCCGCAGGCACCGCTTTTAGTGCCGGCAATGCACAGGAACTTGCTTTTTTAACACTTATCATAAATTTTATTATAATATTACCATATATCATTTATGGCTGCCATATCCGGGAATAGATTGCCGCAAGCAATTATTAACCTGGATATATCTTACAGGAAAACAGCGTGAGATGTTTGCGCCGGTTGCATACACAACCCGCCCCGTGGTATAATCATTACCAATTGATACGATCATTCTAATTTAATCTTATTTAAGAAAAAGCTTAAAATACTTAATACTTCAACTTCAAAGAAAGGGAGATCGATATGGCGGGAAAAATTGTAATGAAAACACCCCTTGTTGAGATTGACGGAGATGAAATGACAAGGGTTATATGGCAAATGATAAAGGAATTGCTTCTGGAACCCTACATAGAGCTAAAAAC
>JAAZDH010000147.1 GCA_012512865.1 Clostridiaceae bacterium
GTTCCGGCAAGTGCAATTAGTACCTGCAAAAGCTCCGGGCCCGCCTGGGCCTGTGACATAGCGGAAATTTGACCTGCCACTACAAGGGCTGCTATTACAGTCAGCACGATTAGGAGTACTTTTACGGCCGTCCTTTTCCTGATCTGCCTGTCCAACAGGTTTATACGGTTGTTGGTTTCCCTTATTTTGCTATTGGTTTTCCTGTTTTGCTCAATATCGATTTTTGACAGCTCCACCAGGGAATCAAAATACTCGGTTACGTTTTTGTTGTGCAGGTCCCTGTAATAATTCTTGTATGAACCTATGAGATCGTATATCCCTGCATTTTCAAGTTCCGTATTCCACGGTTCTGCCTTTGCCGCTTCCGACTTAGCTGCCTTTGCTTTTTCCGGTTCTGCCTTTTCCAGTACCGTGGTATCTGCATGGCCTTTTGTCATGGCGTCACGCTCCAACCCTTCTCTTATTTCTTAAATTTTCTATTGTACATTCTTGTACATTTTTGTGCGTTCTTGTGCATTATTAAATATTTGCTGCCTGATATTGTACTGCCCAATACTGTACTGCTTAATAAATATTATATTGCTTAATATTATACTACCTAATATTATACTACATAAGAGCATTAAATGCTAAAAAATATATATTATATGTCAGTTGTTTTGTCAACTCGTTGGATAATTTGGCAAATTTCATTGAATTTTTCACAACCAGTTAAATTTATTACATAGCGAAAAATTTTTGTAGGACAAATAAAAGCGAGAGACCATCCTTTTTGGTAAAATAAAAGTTAATGAAAAAACCAATTCTACTAAAGAAGGAGGTCTCTCATGGAAGTATTATAGCAGGAATTTGTATAAATTTCATTACGGAAGTGATAAATTTTTTTTAGTGAAAGCAAAGTGCTAAGTATGGTAGGTGTTAAAGAACGGCAAAGTGACTCCTTTGTTCCGCTGCTTAAAGAACATATAATACGGTGGATATTTATTCTAGATTATTACCAGGAAGGATGGGCGAAAAAGCGTTTTGGAAATCCTACAACAACTTGACACCATTAAAACCGGGAAATTTCTTGATATTGACCGCGTGTCATGATAAAAATATCTTGAGGTTATATTTTTAGTTTCTTGAGACAGTGTATCCTGGAGGAGATACGAGATGGTACGATTAAAATACATTAGTTTTCTGCTTGCATTGGGACTGGCAATTATCAGCTTTGCTGGCATTATCAGCCTTGTCGGTTGTGTAAAAACAGAAACCCGGGAAGAAATATTACCGGACGGCCGTAAAGTTATAATTGATTCAGCCGGAAATGTCATTAGAAGTTCTCTTTCCACCTCCTTTGCTTCGCTCATTAATGATGAAATTGCAAAAAGGTTGGGAGTTACTCCTGCAGACACAGAAAATAAGCCGCCGAAGGAAGTAGAGAAACTCAGCGTAGAGTTTAAGGATACCTTAAGCGCCTTTTCACAAACAACCATCTCATCCGCCCATAAACTGCTGAACCGTTATTTCTGGCCTGAAAGCGAGAACCAGAGAATCTCCCTCAAACAGTTAAAGCAAGATATTGCCAAACTGAGGAAAGAGTGGGAAAACGATTTGATAGTAATCGGGGAATATAAGGATGTACCTGCTGTTGAGGCATATATAAATGATGTAAATAAGGCGTTTGAGGAAGTGGAAAAATCATCGGTAATAAACCGGAAGCCGATTGAAACGGCTCATGATATTTTTCACGATTTAGAAAGCATCTGGTGGACAACAGATATTCCACAATACGGAGTAACAGAAATGGAGAAGGTTTTAGCGGGAGAATGGTTGAAACGAGAGACTGATTGAGCGGTAGAGTGATTAAGGCTGACTTTGAACTGTCATAATCATGAACATGAACTGTTATAATCATGACCCTGAACTGTCGTAATGCCGCAAACCTTTTTTGAACATCGGTGGATATTTTTCAATTTGAAAGCTCCAAAAGAATATTAAGTGAAGCGAATGATTTCTGTTCAAAATGCGACTACCTGTTTAGAGGCTGATGATAAATGTTCAAACGGCAAGTAAGGAGGTTCAACTGTATGAAAGCTTATAAAAAGCATGGATTCCTGGTTGGATTGATAACACTATTCCTGCTTGCTCTTGCAGGATGCGGGCAAACAAACACGGTTTCAAACTTCATTGTTTCAGACCGGCAATATACCGAAAGGAACGATTTGGATAGAGCGAAGCAGCCCGAGCAATTAGCAGCCGGGAAGGATATTTATGCCAGCGTGTATTTTATCGAATCCCCCATGGGGATGGAGTATACCGCAAAATGGTTTATTAACGGAAATGAATTGAAAACCGATGCGCAAAAGCTACCTACCGATAGAAAGGGTATGATTGTTTTTACCCTGGAAGGAGATAAGGTCACAGCGGGTACGCTGAGATTTGAAATTAGCTATAAAGGCGATATCCTGGGTTCAAGGGAACTTGTTATAACCGGGGGATGATGATAGTCTGATGAATATGGCTGAAAACCGGAAGGAAGAAAAGTTCATATCACTCTACCAGTCCCATGTTGATGAAATCTACAGGTATGTTTTCCTTAGAACAGGATTGGATGTCGCACTTGCGGAAGATATAACACAGGAGATATTTATTGATGTGTTTAAAGGCATGGGCAGGTTCAAGGGGTTGTGCTCGAACAGGACATGGATATTTAAAATTGCCAAAAACAAGATTGCCGACTTCTATCGAAAACAGTACCGGCAAAAAGTCGAGTTTGTAGATATTGACGATTCTATAACCGATGGCTTGGACGACCCTTTACAGGATACTGAAAGTATGGTGGAGTCAGCCTTTGAAAGTCAAATGGTTTGTGAATGCCTGAACAGGATTCCCGAGCATTACAGGATTACGCTGATTCTGAAATATGTCGATGGAAAAAGCATAAAGCAAATCGCGGAGATTACGGATAAATCCTCAAAAGCTATAGAAAGCTTGCTTAAAAGATCAAAAAATACATTTATAAAAGAATATCGACTGCTTAGGAAGAAGGAGGGGCTTGACCTGTGAAAAAAGGTAAAAAGACTTATACTATATTGGAAAATGCCGCACTGCCCACAGGGTGGCAGAAGGAAAAAATGCTCGAAAATATCTTGCTTGAGTGCCGCAAATATGACTCTTCACCCGCCGGGAAACTGTATAACCTGGTTGCCGTGTACCCCTGGCGCATTGCTTTCGGCCTTTCCGCGATACAAGCGGTATTATGCACCCTGATTTGGGGCACACGGTACACGAACATGATACTAAAAGTATTTGGAGGTTAGGAAAATGAAATCCTTTCTTGAAGCGTTGAATCGTCCTGCAGAGGCATTTCGGAATAAAAACAGGGCAGTTGCATGGCTTCTCGTAGTATTTACCATATTGGTCAATGGAGTATTTGAGCCGCTTTTGGCTTGGTTCGCCAATTCCCGGCATACGGCTCCCAGGATTTATTTAATGCTGCATTTGATGCTGCGCACCACTTTACTGGGATTTGCCAGCTATCTTGCGATATGTGTTGTGTTTTGGGCTGTATGTAAATATTTATTCGGTGGCGAAACACCGCTTAAAACTTACATCCAAACATGGGGCCTGACTTTTTTTCCCACCCTGCTGTGCTCGATTGCAGTTGCTTTTAGCGAGACATTTTTTACTGTTTTTTGGAATAACAGTACCTGGGGCATGTTTTTGAGCATTGTTTTTGTCGGTATACTCGTATGGAAAGCGATACTGTATGTAATTTTTTTGAGAGAAGTGGCAGGGCTAAAGGGCGGCAGGATGTTCGGAGCCTTTGTCGTGATTGGAGTTATAATTATTGCACTGGCATTATTCGATGGATACGTCGGCCTGAAAACGCCTGTCATATAAGATTAAAAATAAGTTTTGTCTAACTAAAGTTTTGTTTAGCTACTCCCCTAGTCACAAACATAAAATGCATCACACCGGGAAAATTTTTGAAAAGCTTATTGACATATTGGTCTATGATGACCTGTATAATCTCAGGTGGGAAAACCTGTCCAAGCTTCTAAAAGCAAACGGCATCAAGGATGCAACTCTTTACAACTCCCGCGGAGAGGTTGAATTTACAATGGGCAGCCCGCAAGCATAAAAAATAAAATTGCAAAGACTCAACCGAAAGCCCATGACTTTAGCTACATGAGCATAGGAAGGCCAACGCGTTACAAAATCACTATTAATTCGAACTCATATACCTTAGCCTGTATTCTTTCGGGGTGTAGCCATATTTTATTTTAAACCGGCTTATGTAATATTGCGGCGTAGAATAACCCATCATGGATGAAATTTCCTCGATTTTTAAATTAGTGTTAATCAGCAAATCAATGGAATGGTTAAGTCTCTGGGCAGACACAAACTCTGAAAAGCTTGTCCCGGTTTCATTTTTGAAAATCCTGCTGAGATGACTTGGGCTTATGTACAGTGCATTGGCAACAAACTGCAGTGATAGCTGGCAGTTTCCTATATTATTTCTAATGATTTCGATAGCTTTTTGCACCATCTCACTATTAAGTTCGGAGCGAAGGCTTTCGATATGGTTAAAAATACTAATAATTGAACCTGTTAACCTGTCCATGAAGTGGTTGATATTAGCTATATCCGTATTGTCAATGGACAGATCCAACCCTTTACAGGAAGCTGTTTTCTCAACAATTGATATGCAGTCCGACAGTATCTTCATTACAGTGTCATAGCTGTATTTTTCACTCCTTATGGAACTAATAATACTGTCGAAAGCCTGCAGTGCGCCGTTGCGGTCGTGTTTCTGCAATGAATCCCGGAAAGCGTTTAGTAATGATTTGTCCATTTGCTTGTGTTTGTTGTTTTCCCATTTCAAGCTTTCATTTGCAGTAAAGATATGTTGCTCCGGGTAAATGTAATGGTATTTCAGGCTTTTTACGGCAGTTGTGTAGGATTCACATATCCGGTCCAGCTTTTCTGCTGGTATACCCACCCCAATATACAACCTTGAACTGTGCCCATTAGCTTGAAGCAAAAACCGGTTTACAGTTTCAAGGACTTTTTCAATGCCTGATGTATGGTTAACAATAAGCACGATATTGCCATCTTTTTCACAACGGTAGCAAACGGACGTCCTTGTATCGAGAAGATTATGGATGGCATCCGCAATATCAATTTTTTTGTATTCATAAAGACGTGTATTTTCTGATTTGCCTTTCTTTCCAATATGGAGTGCCAAAACGCAAAAATATTTATGAGGGAATTCCAGCCCAAGCAATTGCATTCTTTCCTTAATTCGATTAATGTCATCATGGTATTTTGATATAATATCCTGCAGAAAATTGTCCCGGAGTACAGGAAGAATTACTGTAAACTTTCTTTCCTGCTCCTTTAAATCAAATGTAAGGGTTTCAATAGTTGAGCGGATAATGTTGCAATCGCTTTCACTTCCAAATAAAGGCTTTTTATATATATCCTTGCAAAAATTAACCAGGGTTTTAATTGGATTGGAAAGTTTCAAGGCGGAGATGAGCGACAACAATAAACCAATTATCACCGAAGCAATGGCTACCAAGGCAATAATCCTCAAAAGCAGCCCTGTGGAAATATTGTATTTTCCTGCAGGTGTTATGCTTATATATATCCAGTCGTTATACTCGGACGGGCTGTAGGAAACAACACAGGAAATCCCGTTTATATTGTGGATGAAATAGCCTTCCCGGTCCGTATCTTTAAATATCTTCTTTCCATAATCCAAGCCGGCAATATTCTTGCCAAGCAGTTCCTTGTCAGTGTGCGAGATAATATCACCCATGCTGTCACATATTATTATTTTGTCAAATCCCTGGGCGGCAGTCTTTTTTATTATATTATAAAAAATCTTTTCATCGAGGGATATAATAATGGCTCCCTCGGAATACGGCCCATCAAGAAGGCCTGTGCCTTGTATTTTCCGTACCATGTGTATTACGCTCTGCGGGACGGGGTAGTTTACCGTGGACTTGGCGAAGACTTCGCTAAAATGATGATCAATGTGCCATGATGTCACTCCTATACTGTTTTCTACAAGCTTATGAAAATATAGCAGGTATTTTTGTTCTTCTATTTTGTTATAAAGGGTATGCCTGATGAATATATTCGAAACATATAGCTCATTAGAGGCAAAATAGATACCTACAGAATAAAGTATCGGGTTTATTGAGCTCATTGTTTTACAGTATTTTAATATATTGGTGGTGTCGTAAGTATTGCCTTTAAGGCTGCTTTAAAAATAATACGATATATAGGGGTTTACACTTGAATCGTGGTATATTTTAATAGACAGTTCGTTGATACTGCCCAGGACGAGGCTGTCAACCGTATTTTTAAACTGGTTGAGCAGCCTGTTGTTTGATTCTATGGATTGGTTGTTTAAGCTGTCATGAAGGAAGCTATACGATAGAATGCACATGAATAGTATACATGATAATATTATAAAAAAGTATGATATAAGGAGTTTAAGAAAATAGTTGCTGCCAAAGAATTTTTTGATGTGAATTTTTGTTTTTTCACGAATCTTACCAAGCATATTTAACCCCCCATGCGAATTGCATGTAACAATAATACTTCTTGCATGCATATATAAAAACAGTATTGAATCCTGAAGCTAACGATATCGATAATATTACGTCCTGTATATGACAGCAGTATTACATTCTTCATATAACGATAGTATTATAACCTAAATGCAGCGGCAATACCATATCCTGTATCCAACAGCAATATAAGCAGCAAAACTTATAGCCTAAATCAGAGCTGAAGCACGAAAATATTTTTAAACAGTACATCTTGCCTATACTCGTACTACTAATACCATAGGCTTATATGCTTTATGCATTATAATATATTATGTTGTAAATTCCGTATTCTTGCTATATCCTTACTATACTAATTATATCCTATTTTATCCGGTTATTAAAGATTGTTATTGCTATAAAAGCATCTATTTATAATTTTTGCACATAATTATTATTCCTTGCCTGTGAAAGCAGAAAAGAAATCAAACTCCTTGCATAATTTTGTTATTGTAAGGGCCTGCTAGTTGCCCTAATATGAAAATATAAGCCGTGCGCATGGCAAACAAGAGGAATAGGTAAAAGAAAGGGGAGTATTTATGAAGATATCTAAATCTTTACGAGTTGTTCTATGTATTCTTTTGGGAATTATGCTGCTTATAGTAACTGTTTTGGGCGGCTGTTCTCCCAAAGGCGAGGACAAAACTAATACAACACAGACTTCACCTCAAGGCGGGCAATCAGGGGAGGAACCTACTACGAAAAAACCCGATGAAATCAGTATTTTTTACGGTACTGCCGGAATTGCGATTCCTGAAGGACAAAGTGCGAAGGACAATCCATACCTGAACAAAATTGCAGAGATGGCCAATGTTACCTTCAAGGAAGTTACCGTGCCAGAATATGCAGATTTCCAAACAAAATTTGATTTAATGGTGTCATCAGGCAATATTCCTGATTTTGTCCATTGCTGGCAGCCGGTTACTGTCCAGAGGGAAGGTGCAAAGGGAGCTTTCCTGGAATTGAGTGATATTATAAAGAATTCTCCGGTCCTCTCAAAAATATATGACAATGTCAGGCTTGAGATGATGAAAGATGAAAAAGGTAAAATCTATGCCCTCAGAACTCTCGGTTCAAAGGTCCCTATGTCGTGCGTAGTTAGGGCGGACCTGCTTGATGAGGTTAATGATGGAATCATGCCGGTAACACCCGATGAATGGTACGAGGTATTCAAAAAACTGAAGGAGAAATACCCTGATTCGGTACCGTATTCGGCACGCGGCAACTTGTAATTCATGCAGCTTTTCTTCAAGGCCTACGGTGTGCAAATAAGTGGTTCTCCAGACTGGCAATATAAGGACGGGAAGATAATTCATGCATTTGAGGCGCCGCTTTGCAGGGAGGCGGTTCTATTTCATAAAAACTGTACGAAGAAGGCTTGCTGGACCCGACATTCGTAACAAATACCATCCAGGATTATTATGAAAAAGCATGGTACAATCAAATGATCATATACCCGGACGACCTGAATTCTGTTATTACTTACATAGGACACTATATTAATAATGGCGTTGAGGAAGCCATAGCTGTTCCCGGGCCCTTGCCAAGAGTGGATGATCCCAGGGTCACGGATGATGATGTCTATACGCCCGCCGGTATACTTGAAGGCCACTGCGTTGCTATCGGCGCATCCACGAAACACAAGGATGCAGTTGTCAGGTTAATTGAAGTCCTGTTGTCCGATGAAGTGGATAAGCTTTCATCCTGGGGTATTGAAGGAGTTGACTATACGATGGAAAACGGGCAGATGAAGCCTACCCCAACATCCCTGGAAACATTTAACGTGCGCAGTCTGTATGGCTTTATGTTTACATACAGTTCAGATAGGCTTTCGGATATATTCCTGGATATGGAATTGCAAAAAGTCAATCCTTCTATAAGGGATGAATATGCTGCTCGCTTCAAGGAAGGCATGAAAATTGCCTTTGAACAGCAGTCAAAGGCTTCAATCAACCTCATGGACTTTATAAAGCTCAGTGATGATACGATTACAAAAAAGACCGAAGCAGCTCAACTTGCGACATCTATAGTGGCGAAGGCAATCATAGGGGAAATCAGCATGGAGGAATATGACCAGCAGGTAAGGGATTTCCTTAAAACATATCAATTTATAACTGATGAATACAATAATAAGCTCCCTGATGTATTGAAGCTAATGGGTAAATAAAGAAGCATAAGCTGTTGAAATATCTTGGTACAGCTATTTGAACATAAAGAGCAAAATGGTGTAAATAAAGAAGCATAAGATGTTGAACATCGCCCGGGTTGAGGA
>JAAZDH010000148.1 GCA_012512865.1 Clostridiaceae bacterium
GCCTAATAATGTTAAGAAGATTATAATGAAAGTTTCGGTTTAGTAAAATAAAAATATCATAAGGAGGAACATATCATGACTTATAAAGTTATTGGTGTTATACCGGCAAGGTATGGTTCGACAAGATTAGAGGGTAAGCCCTTAAAGGACATATGCGGTAAACCTATGATACAACATGTCTATGAAAGAGCTAGTGAAGCCAAAACTATCGAAAAGGTTATTGTAGCTACCGATGATCTGCGTATACTAGAGGCAGTAAAGGCTTTTGGTGGTGAGGCGGTAATGACATCTGTAGAACACAAGACAGGAACCGATAGAATAGCAGAGGTGGTTAGGGATATAGATACTGAAATAGTAGTAAATATCCAGGGAGATGAGCCATTAATAATTCCAGGAATAATTGATGAAATAGTCTCAGAATTAATAAATGATGAATCCGTCAATACTGCTACTGGATGTTGTGTAATAAAAGAACAAAATATGCTGACAGATCCAAACGTTGTCAAGGTAGTTTTTGATAGACAAGGTTTTGCCTTGTACTTTAGTAGATCCCTAATACCACACCCAAGGAAAATTAATCAATCTGATACTTACGAGCATATCGGGATCTATGCGTACAGAAAAGATTATTTGATGAAGTATATCACGCTAGAGGACACCCCGCTATCCTTGGCAGAATCCTTGGAACAATTAAAGGTATTGGAACATGGTGATAGGATAAAGGTCGTAAGCACTAAATATCCATATAACGCTTTAAGTGTAGATACGCAGGATGATCTTGATAAGGTTAGAGGATTGATGAAAGAATATCTAAATAGAAAGGATAATGGGGAGGGATAGGTTTGATCGAATTGGATTCATCAGTAACAAAAGAATTTATCTTTGGAGATGATAGGCCGTTTTTGAGTTGCCACGCATCTACCCTTGTGGAACTAGATAATGGTGATATATTGGCTGCTTGGTTTGGTGGTACTGCTGAAAAGAATCCTGATACGGCGATATGGTATTCAAGACGCAAGGATGGAAAATGGAGTTATCCTAAAGTTTTAGCTGATGAGAAAGGAATAGCATTATGGAATCCAGTACTTTTTGCCCCTCCAGATGGGCCGGATGGTAGGGTGATCCTTTACTATAAAGTAGGAGAGAATGATAGAGAATGGTATACAAAATTCATCGTTTCGGATGATAATGGGTATAATTGGACCGAGCCCGAGGAATTGGTTCCTGGAGATGTGGGAGGAAGAGGTCCAGTAAAAAACAAGCCAATTGTTCTGCATGATGGTACATGGTTGGCACCTGCGTCAAATGAAATTGGTTATTGGGATTCTTTTGTAGATATTTCAAGAGATAAAGGTAAGACATGGACAGCTTCACCCTATGTAGAATTGGACTATAGTAAATTTAATGGAGAAGGAGTTATACAGCCTACCCTTTGGGAATCCGATCCTAATGTGGTACATATGCTCTTGAGAAGTTCTAATGGCTGGATATATCGTAGTGATTCAACGGATGGGGGTCAGACCTGGTGTCCGATATATAGAACATCTTTGCCAAACAATAACAGTGGGTTTGACGTGGTAAAATTGGAAGACGGAACCTTGGTATTAATATATAATCCTATTGGTATAAATTGGGGACCGAGGAATATATTGGCGATAAGCATATCAAAAGATAATGGGTTGACATGGCCTTATACTTATAACATTGAGAATGATAAGGATATAAGAGCGGAATATTCTTATCCTGCTATTATCGCTAAAGGCAATGAGATAGCTATGACATATACATGGAAAAGAGAAAGGGTAGCCTATGCTAGATGCAGAGTTGATGATTTAATAACAACCCAAAAATGATAAGTTAATATATTATTGTAAAGGAAGTTGATAAGCATGTTCAGTATTCCAGATGGAGTATGGCCTACAATGATAACACCTTATACCCAGGATAATAAAATTGATTATGAAGGTCTAGAAAGATTGATAGAATGGTATTTAGAAAAGGACGTGGATGGATTATTTGCTGTATGTCAATCTAGTGAGATGTTTTTTCTCTCTTTAGATGAAAGGGTTGAGTTGGCCCGTTTTGTTAAGAAAACAGTTGATGATAGGATTCCTGTGATTGCATCAGGACATATCTCACAATCAATGGATGATCAGATTGAAGAATTAAAAGCTATGGCTGATACAGGTATTGATGCCCTTGTTCTAATAAGTGGGAGCTTAGCCAAAGCAGATGAATGCGATTCTGTAGCAAAAAGAAATATTGAAAAAATTCTTAAAGAAGTACCGGATATACCAATGGGAATATATGAATGTCCCCTTCCCTATAAACGAATCATCTCACCTGATTTATTAAAATGGTGTGCATTGACAGGAAGATTTTATTTCTTGAAGGATACCAGTCGCGACCTTTCAATTATGAAAGCTAAGGTTGACGGCATAAAGAATCTGAAACTGAAAATATTTAATGCAAACGCAGCGACATTGCTGGAATCCCTTAAGTTCGGCATATCCGGATACAGTGGTGTAATGACTAACTTCCATCC
>JAAZDH010000149.1 GCA_012512865.1 Clostridiaceae bacterium
CAGGGATATGATGGGTATTGCAACCCAGGCGATAAATGAGCCGGTAATAGAAATTGAAATTCCTGCATAGATGTAATGGTAGATTGCGTATTTTACATCCCGCTTGTAGAATTTCAGGGCGACGGCCAAAACAATCGCCGGCAGCAAAATCCCGGCTGAATCATGCAGGGATTCCCCAAATCGAGTAAAATTTGTCCCTGAATGTGTAACGTGGGCATCAAACCCCAATACAAAACTATCAACTTTTCCGCCGTATATAATTGCTGCAATTGCATGGCCGCCCTCGTGCAGCAAAGTATACAGGTAGATAAGCGTAAAAAATGCCAGCAGGGCTCCTGCCGCAATTACAAGGATTTTTCCTATATTAGTTTTCATATTGGCCGCCTTTATATAAATTTTATATACTTATATTTACAAATACTAATACTTGTAAAATTATATCATTCTTGATTTAATTTAAGAAGACATATAAATTTAATTTGACGCATTAACTATTTTGCCTTACAATATAAGTAAGGGATTAATTCCTTACATGGAGGTGTTTTTGTTGTATAGGGCTAAAATTACCAGTAAAGGACAGCTTACTATACCTGTTGAATTACGGAGAAAGATGGGAATAAAAACCGGAAGTTATATTGAAATAAAAGAAACTCCGGCTGGATATGTTATACAGAAACCTGTTGAAGAAGAATGCCTGAAAAAATATGTTGGTATTCTTAACAATGAAAATTCCAGTGATAAGATAATTAAGGAGCTAAGAGGAGAATGATTGTTTCGGTTGATACGAATATTCTTTTGGATATCCTGCTGCCTGACCCAATGTATAAAGATACTTCCATGGCTCTTTTGGTTCACTATATTAAAGCAGGGCGTATTATTATTTCTGACATAGTTTATAGTGAATTGGCGTCACAATTTAAAAACCAGGCAATGCTGACAGGTTTTTTAAATGACACGGGTATTCAGCTTGTTGGTTTTACAACGGAAGCACTATGGATTTCTGCAAAAGCCTGGGAAAAATACTTGAAAACACGAGATAAATCAATACAGTGCAGTTGCTGCGGCTGGCGGGAAATCATCAAATGCCCTTCCTGCCATCAAGTCATCACAAGTAAACAACATATCCTTTCGGATTTTCTAATCGCAGGACATGCTGTTGTCGAATCGGGAACGCTGTTAACAAGGGATAGAGGTTTTTATAAGACATATTTTCCCGAACTGAAATTAATATGCGGCATATAGCTTTTCCCTCCCAACCAAGAACTGCTTTTCCGTCCCTGGTAAACAGTACCAGTGATATAACGAAGATAATCATTGCCAAGAGTAAATCTCCGCGGTTTACATTGGGAAAGGGTGAGAATGTTTTCAGGCTCATTTTGTTAATTATATGATGTGATATTGATTTAATAAATGCGGCAGGTATGAATTTATTTGAACTTCATACAGAAATTTGTGTCTTATTTACGAATTTAATAACAAGTTCTCTACTATTTTATTTAATTGTTTGCATATATACGGGAAATTGGCATTCAGATCCAAGGTTTTAACGCTGATACGATTGCCACTAATAATGTAATCGCAATCCGGTATAATTTCTTCATCAGTCTTGGCATAAAGCAAAAGGCCGATTACATTGCCGGAACGAGCAAAATCCATATTTTTTACATAAGTGAAAATCTGGTATATATTGTTGGAATGGAGTGTCCGGCTGTTGAACAGGCTATTTGTCTGCATGATGCGGCTATAGTACTTTGTATCTATAATAAGAGTTTTGCCCTGATATTGGAGAGTGATGTCTGATTTCATAGCTGGTAAATACTCTATTTCTCCATTTTCAACATCCCAGTCAATAATTGCAGCTGAAGCGTTAAGCTGGGGATAATGCCTGCGATAGTATGACAACACGAATTTTTCGTAAAGCCTGTGCATGTGCTGGTCGTCTATATAGCGTGCCAACTTCAAAGAGCCGTCCTGTTCTGTCATGAGCATGCTTTCAATAACTAAATAGCAGATATTCAGCAGCATCTTGTATGTAATATTATTCTGATGATACCTAAGAAGTGACCACTGGATCATGCGGGGATTAACTTCGTCAACATTGCTGAAATAAAGCATCGTTTTTCTTAATGCTTTCTTGTGTTGCGATGATACTTCTGGACAGCGAATCAAAAGCATAGCCGTGGTTTTGAGAATTTTATTCATATAAGAATTTTCTGTAAATTCATCATAATTGCAGACCAATTGCTTTTTAAGCATAGAATTCTGTGTAACAGAAGCTGATACGTTAATTTTTCCAACAGGTGAATTAATAGCTGCGACTTTGCCAATATAATCCCTGCACAGGCCTCTTTTTATTTGATTTGCAATGCCTTTTGCAAGAATAGCAGCAAACAAATCGGAGGCATATTCAAATTCTTCGGTTGCTGCCTGCATATAGCTCTTTTCGTGTAAAACCTGGAAAGCGTAAGCGAGCATGTAGTAGATATTCTGAATTCTAATCATATAAAGCATCACTCAGCCTTCTTGCCCATTGTTCTATTTTAGATGGCTCGTCAAACCAATATTCACTTAGAAGAGGCAACAGCTCGTACTTAACAACAGATTCCAACCATTCATCAGTTATTTCTTCATCAGTACATAGGTAACTATGGCCGATTCTAAAGCCTTTGCCTAGGGATTCATCCTTTCCGATAAATTCATTCAAAGCTTTGATTTGCCCAACCAGGGCATTAAACTTGGGATTGTTTATGCGCTGCATTAATGCTTTAAAACCGTCAGAGTCAAAAGCAGGCTCAAGTTCAAAAAAAGCAAATCTTCTTCTGAGAGCATAGTCGATTATAGCAAGGCTGCGGTCAGCGGTATTCATCATTCCGACAATATAAATGTTTTCGGGTACGGAAAATAATTCGTCGGAATAAAGCAGGCGCAATTTTTCACCACGTTTTTCCTTTTCTATGAGCATCATTAGCTCGCCAAAAATTTTGCTTACATTACCACGGTTGATTTCGTCAATAATGAAGAAATAATCTCTTTCGTTGTCATCCTGGGCTTTCTTGCAGAACTGGTAAAATGGTCCGGGGGTAAGTTCAAATCCATCCTTAGAAGGCCGAAATCCCATAATGAAATCCTCGTAACTATAGCTCTGATGAAATTGAACCATCATAACCCGGCTGGTATCTTTTTCCCCCATCATGGAAAATGCCAGCCTTTTAGCAACAAATGTCTTTCCAACGCCAGGCGCTCCTTGCAGAATAATATTTTTCTTGCTTCTTAATAGATTGATCAATGTATCATAAGATTCTGAATCCATGAAAACTTCATTAAGGAAGTCATCTTCGGTATATGGATCATACTTAATTTCTCGTTCTTCAGGGGGAATATCAGCAGTATCATCGTCAATGAAAAGAGCTTCCAGTTTTTTCACATATTCAGTATAGGGGGTGATTTCGGTAAGGACCTTTATTACAGCTTGCCCGGGATGTTCCCAATCACCTTTGTGAGTCCAATTGATTTTGCGAATGTGCTTGTACTCTTGCCGTTTGTTGTCAAAGACATAATCAGATTTAACTATGCCACGGCCTATAATCTTGAGCTTTCCTTTTTTTACGTAAACGATATCACCCACCTGGATTTCATTGGCAAACTGCCAAGTGGCCAGGGCTGAGTTTATATATGAGTATTCAGCACCGTACAGTTCTTTAATCTTGGTTTTCATTGCATTTTTACTGGGGTACCTGCTTCAGGTCGCCCATTTCACCCCATCCAATGCCCATGATTCCCTCGGAGTAAAACTCATCCCACTTGGAAGAACCGTTGCCGGGAGTATAAATCCAGTGCCGGCTTGAAGGAGCTGAATCTTTCCCTTGAATTTCAGGCCCTTGGCTAGAGTATGTTCCGTTAATAATGCTGTCTATAACATCGGCCTGTTCAGGAGTCAATTTAAAATTGGTTGCATTTGCGAAATTAATAATGCTTACTTTTTTCAGCCGTTCATCTGCCAGGAAAACTTCTTTTTTGATAATGGAATCGATTATTTTATTAGTTAGTTTAATATCCACTTCATTATGTACTCCTGTAGTAAAGCTACCGGAGAGATCATAGGAATCAGGTTTACTATACTCTCTGACTTCCGGGTCACATAAAATAACTCCTGAGGCCACGATACCGCCCCCGGGACCAGAAACCCATATGTAGGCGCGATCATCTTTTTTAATCTGGTTACGATATTGTTTTACATCCCATGATATAATATCGAGATTTTTAACAGCACCGATAACATCATAGTATTTTGGATTACCCTGGAAAATCCAGCCTGGTTTACCTGTTTTGCCTCCATCTTTAGCTTCTGGCGGTTGTCCTCCCAAAGTCATTTGAGTCCATACTGCGTGGGATAGTTCGGGAAAACTGCGATGAGGGCTGTCGTGTTTTGCAAAGAATTCTTTACATGCGGATATAAGTTCTAAGTAGGTTTTTGCACTTGGAAGCTGCTTTAAATTAGATATCCTGGTAATAATATTATAATAGGGAGATTTTTCTTGTGCCAGGTATCTCCTGTTAAGTTCATCAAGGTTCAAGTAGGAAAAGGGTCGTATCCAGTACAACCCTATAGTCAAGTTCCACTTAATACCAGGCTGTTTTCTCACTTTTTCATAACAGTTTACAAATGCTGTTTTTGAAACTTCTGACGGGTTGTCTGCAAAGTTTATTCCGGCTTCAAACACCTTCCATAAGTTGGGAATATCGTCTGCTTTCCGCTTATTTTTACCAACAAAAAACCAAGCTCTCATGGGCATTAAAACTGGGATGCCATCAAATACCGTCGGCACCTCAGCTGTAACGTTAAGTTTATTACTGATTCCTTTCATTATAGCAATGCGACTTTCATTGGATATCCCCTTATTGAAACAGCCAAAAACTGTAAACGGGCAGATATCATAAAGCGGAGTACCAGCTTTTTCAATAAACGGGTACCGAAAGCCTAAACCGTCATAAATGCCTTTAATCATCCCAAGGAGTTGCGGACGGTTATTTTTGTGTAGTAATAGTTTATTGGCAAACTCCATGTAAAATAAAGTCCAAGCAAATTGATTGCTTACAAATTGATTGATTTGCCGAGTATTTGAATTCATTCTCTTTTCACCTCGGATTTATTGGAGTAAAAACAAATTGTTTTTATACATTACTTATAAAATTTATCTGGTTTGTTATATAAAAAATATCATAAAGCAAATTAAAACACAACTGCAGTAAGGTAAAATACAGTTTAGTATTTCTGAGGATTCTTCGTTTTTTTATAATATATTACTAAAAATGGGCGTGGCGATAAGGTCATTATGAGCATGAAGGTATACGAAGAAAAAATGTTCATGCTGGATGTCTACCGTTATCCATTCTAAAGGAGCTTTTCATAGATTTATGCCTGTACAGCAGGAAGACAAGATCAAGAATCAACAAATGAAAAATTCCATTACTAATTCTATGATTCAAGTCCTTGTGAGCTAACCTCCCGATAATTAGCAATAATACCATTTTGTTAAATTATTCATAAATATTTTGGAATATTTTTCTGTGGATTGTTCATACTATTATATAAGAAAATTAATAATGGTGATGCAAAATATGAAAAAGTTTCGCAAAAATATTGCAAACAATACAAAAAAGTGTTACTATTTAAATAATAAGGGGGTATCTTTTATGTTAATTGAGTATAGGGTTAAAAATTATATGTCTTTCAAAGATGAAATTATTCTTTCGATGGTGGCAGATAGAAACAGGGAACTATCTGATACAAATACTTTCCAAGTTGGAAATATGACTTTGTTAAAGTGTGCTGCAATCTTTGGAGCAAATGCATCTGGAAAAACAAATTTTATAGAATCCTTTAAATTCTTTAATTTTCTTTTTGCCGACCATATTGATGTTAGCAGTCTATTATCTGATTTGCCTTATTTTAGACTTGATGAAGATAGTAAAAATATGCCTGTATCATACGAAATTTCCTTTTTTTTAGATAATAAGCGCCATCGTTACGGTATTGAGGTAGATAGTAAAGGTATTTGTTCCGAATGGCTTTACTTTGTTCCCCAAAGACATGAGGCGTGCTATTTTAAAAGGCAACGCAACGAAATAGTTCGCACTGGAACATATTTTGAAGATAGAAAAGCATTAGAGTACATAAAGCCTGATCCAATGAGGCCTTTCTTGTTTACATTAGCCCAGGATTCAGTTCGAGAATTTAATTGGGCGAAAAAAATAGCAAAATATTTATATTTCTATATTAGATCAAGTAATGTGCCGGAGATGATTTTTAAAGACCTGATAGATGAGCAGATTCTAGGCAAGACTAATAAAAAAATTTTTTCCAAGAAAGAAATTGTATCTTTTATGAAAGATGCTGATATTGGCATTGTAGACATTTCTGTTAAACAAAAGAGAATTGAATATGATGAATTAATGCGCCATTTTATAGAATTCATGAAACAAAAGGGTAAGAGTATTGAACAAGATGAATTTGAATTTGAAACGTACATGCATCACTTGATATATGATAATCAAAATAATGTCATTGGTGAAGAGAAGTTCCCGATAGATATGGAATCAAGGGGAACAGCTAAGCTGTACTCTTTGCTCTATCCGATATTTTACGTGTTAAAGAGGGGAGGGGTTCTCCTCGTAGACGAAATCGAAAGCTCGCTGCATCCTTTACTATGCGAAAGGATAATACAGCTTTTTAACAATAATAAGACCAATCCGAAAAATGCACAATTAATATTTACTACCCATAATACACTATTAATGAACCCTAAAATATTGAGAAGAGATCAAATATATTTCGTTGAGAAGAGCAAATATGGGGCAAGCAGTATGTACAGTTTATATGACATAGACCTGGATATCAGGAGCAATTTTAACTACCTGAACAATTACTTGGCCGGCCGTTTTGGTGCAATACCTTACCTGGGGGAATTTAACTTAATAGAATAAATGGATAGGGGGATTATTTTGTGAGGGGAGAACGAAACATATCCAGTTATAAAAGGAGAAAAAAGTATATACGCCCAAGTCCGTTTTTTATTATAGTATGTGAAGGTAAGGTTACAGAGGTTGATTATTTTAAAGGGTTTCCGTATTACTGCAAGTTGGGCGGGGTTTCCAGCAGCGGATATCAATATAGTTATGCTGCTATACATATTGAAGCGGGTGCCGGACAACATGAGAAAGTGGTCGAAAAAGCTAACAACATATATATTAAACTAAAAAAGAAATATGGAACAATTCAACCAAGTGAAGTATGGTGTGTTTTTGACTGTGATGGCAATATTGCTGGTCTTAACCGTGCAATTCAGGCGGCAGAGTCAAAGAAGTTCAATGCAATTTATTCGATACAGTGTTTTGAGTTATGGTACCTATTGCATTTTCAAATTGTTACGGGAGCTATCAGCAAAACAGAGTATGACAGAAGGTTAAGCAACTATTTAGGTTTTTGCTACTTACATGGAACACGAGGGATGTATGATATTTTGAAAGAACGCCAGGAATATGCCATCAGGTCGGCAAAACAGTTATGGAAACAAAAGGAGGAGATTGGTGAACTTCGGAGTGATCCAATTACTAATGTTTTTGTACTAGTTGAAGCATTGAACGAAGCTTATGAAAAACTTAGAGAAAGAAAACAACAAGTATAGATTGTCTAAGTTATCTGCTCTTTGTTTTTTTGATACAAAAGATTTCTTTGATATAAATGGCATGAATGGCAGGTTTAAATAATTAAGGAGTGGTATTCATGGCAGCTACTTTATGTCAAGTTGTTGAAAGGTTTTTAAGAGATAATAGCATAAAATATCGATATGATAGCGATATGGTCGAAAGATTGTTTAAGGGATATACAGAAAAGGATATTAAGGGAAACAAAAAACCTAAACCCAGGTCATTTGCATTTTTAGCCCGGGAAATAGTTAAAAACGTTATAAATAAAATGATTAGCGATGCAGAGGTGCAAGAAGCAGTTGGTGCTGCAATAAAGGAATCCGTAAAGGCATATACCAGGGATAAAGATGTGGCAGTAAATGTATACAAGGATTTTGTCAGTTTCATCAGGGGATAAATACCAAGTAAATATTCCCATTGAATTCCCGAATACTTCATTATCGGATTTTGACAGGCAGATGTACATAGTTAAGGAATTACATGAAAAGGGACGGAATATTGCATACTTGGAGGACAAGCTCTGGGTAAGCGATAGAACTATAAAAGAAGATATAGCCAGCTTGAGAAACGGTATATCTATTATGGGACAAAAGATAAAAGTAAAAGGAATGGAGAGAAAAAGAGGCAATATAGAATTCGAATCCACGGTTCATCCGATTTTTCTTGCGTTAAACCTGACCCAGGTTGTCGTGGTGTTACAGGGTTTGCGACATATGACCGGGGATAAAGCTTATAAAGAATACGCATTAAGGCTTTCTGCGAATATATGGAATGAGTTGTCCGATTATGCCAGGAGAAGAATTAAAGAGGTGTGCGAGATGCTCTCGATGGATTTGTCATGGTATGAGGAGCTTGATAGTCTTAACAACGAAGAACTGTTTTTTACTGAAAGCGAGTGCTCCTATGAAGAAGGAACAGGCAATGTATTGGATTATCTTAAAAACGGCAAGAAATGTGCAATTGAAATTAAAGATAGAGATGGGAAAAGTAAGATTCTAACTAATTGCATCATTAAGAAATATAATCCGGAAAGAGAAGAAATAGAAGTAACTTCAAATGGTGAACGGTTTGCAATAAACTATGCATCAATTGTTAAGATCAGGGAAGAGGCTAAACACTTATTTTAGATATTGAAGTAAAATTAAGATGAAGCCCAGCTTCATAGCCCTTTTCTTATTTTATTGGTAGAATAACCTTGAACTGATTAAGGGAGGGATTCACCCAATGAGAAAAGGGCTTTTCCTTTGGTGTTTCACAATCTCTCCACGGAGAAAAGAAAGGGGGTTTAATTATTGCCAAGTTGTAAAAATGAATTAAGAAGTAACAAGAAAAATTTGGACAAGGTATTCGTATATGGCACACTTATGAAAGGCTTTTGGAATCACAGGAGGCATCTTGATGGACGGATAAGCCGTGTAACACCGGGAAAAGTTAAAGGTTTGCTTTATCATTTGCCTGAAGGTTACCCGGCTTTGCTGGAAGGAAGTGAAACGGTCAAAGGAGAAATCGTGGAGCCTGTTGACGAGGAACTCTTGGAAGCTCTTGACAGGCTGGAGGGCTATAGGGAAGGCAGAAGGAATAATCTTTACATTAGAAGTCTAGGGAATGTATTAACGGAAGATAGGGAAGAAATAACCTGTTGGGTATACTTCTATGCAGACGGGGAATATGCACGGGGGAATGGAATCCCTGTGCCAAACGGGGACTGGAGAGAATTTATGAAAAACGGGAGGGAATTGATATGAATAAAAAGTATTTTGCTTATGGAAGCTGTACAAATATCGAATCTTTCAAAGAAACCATGAAAAAGGCAGGGTGCGAGGAAAAATTTCGTATTTGCGGGGTTGGTATACTGAAAGATTACCGGCTGGCTTTTACAAGGTACTCTTCTTACAGATGGAAGGGAGGCGTTCTTGATATAATAGAATCACCAGGAGATTATGTTCTAGGGGTGGTTTATGAAATCCCGGAACAGGCAATATCAGCAATAGATAAGAGAGAAGGGGCTCCCGAACATTACAGGAGGATAGATAACATCAGGATTGAATTAGGACATGAAGAGGTGGATGTATTTACCTACACTGTGGTTAATAAGCAAATGGATGAAGTCGAGCCTTCAGTAGAATACTTCGGCGTGGTATTCAAGGGTATACAAAGTCGTTTTCCTTCGGATTATATAAATAAATACCTGATCGACCATTGCAAACATCAATTTGGAATGAGCGTTGCAAGAATACGGCAAAATATGCTATATCATAACTACGAGAAACCAAGAACAGAGTTTATGAAGCAAAATCCCGAGTTTTACGAGCTTGTAAAACAGATGACATTATATTTCGGGGATGACAATGATAAAGTTGAAACAGTACGGCCAACCCCGGAAATGTTCCGATTGCTGACGAAATGTACGGAAGCTGCAACAAGAGGTGAATTGGATTTTGGGCACATGATTCCTAGGGAAATGTATAACAGGCTGGCCAGTGAGTTCCAGAGAATTAGCGGAATAAGGATCGAGCGTTTGCATGATTGAATTTTAGCTAACCTGGGAGAAAAAGGGACTGTAAGAATGAGGTGTGATGGTGTCATAGGGCATTAACTATTGTAACGTGTGGGAGTATTATACCTTTCATGGGAATAAGCTTATGGTGGTTCCGGACAATGTTTGCGAAAGGCCAGATCCAAGCTTCTTAAGATAGCACAATAAAAATGTGTTTTTGCCGTAGTAGTTAATATATAGTAACTATCATGCTAATGGAGGCAGGCGGAGACGAAATGCTTTTAAACGATACCATTGTGGTTGTGCAGAAAGCTGAAGAAGCATGAGTTTGAGTCTGGCAAATGACATATCTTGATATATTCCACGTGTTCCAGATGCTGTTCTCTGATCTACCCGATGCTAACAAAGTCTGGGAAGAAGTTGAGGTATTTATAAAGAAGGATATTTGTGAAAAGAACAAGAGAGTTAACGCTTGTAGAAGATATAAATAAAACAAGAAATAATGCAAATATTGTTGATGTTTTATCTTATATTGAATGTAATAAAAGTAAAGAATACTTGAGAATTCAAGAAAGTATGATATTTGTGAATCTGCTAATGGGCAGATTACTGTTCCGATTGAAATACGCCGCCTTCTTGGTTTAAAGCCAGGGGATAAAATTTTGTTTTTGCAAAAACCAAGCGGTGAGATTGTCATAAATAATGCATCAGCACAGGCGCTTTATAAAGCCCAGAAAGCTTTTGCAGGCATTGCAGAAGATAAGATATTGGTGTCTATGATGAAGATGATGTACAGGATTTAGTGAATGAAGTGCGGTATGGGAAGGATAAGTAGACAATAATTTACGAGGAAATGTCGGGAGAGAGAAAGAGGAGTATGCCATGCAGCTTGGCTGGATAGATTTTTCAAAAGAAGACCGTGAAAAGGTCCTGGATGTTATAAATCTTCTAACGGAAGAAGGCGCGGTGGATGAGCTGGGAATTGGCATTATAAGGGATAGCTTTGCCAACCTTTTCTTTCCCGGGACATCAACTATCCAAACCCGGGCAAAATATTTCTTTATAGTCCCATACATATTAAAAGAAGTTGAGGAAGGCAAATACGGGAGGGATCCCGGCACTATCCTGAGAAGAATAGATGATGAGGAGCGAAAATGTGCACTCAAGCTGCTGGAAAATGACAAGGATGGCGTTATTGGCGCAAGGGTTCTTCCTGCCAGGTGGGTGGCAAGAAAACCTTCAAGTATATATTGGAATGGCATACGGACATTGAAAATCTTTACCGATGACAGCTTGTCAATCCCGGAGTACATAAAATTGGTCTGTGTTCTCAGGCAGCAGAAGGATGCCGCCAGGCTTGGCAACCGTAATGGTGGTGACAACGATAACACGGATGAAAATGATAAGGACGATAACGATGCCGGGGATCTAGAAAGGTTTCATTTTTGGTAATAATGGATGAATTCCAGCGCTTCAAGTACTTGATACCGGCGGATGAAAACAGCGAAATGGGTATATTGGCAAAGAGATTTTTAAACAGCAAGGATATCCGCATCCTGCTCTTGTCTACAACTCCATATAAGCTCTATTCCAC
>JAAZDH010000150.1 GCA_012512865.1 Clostridiaceae bacterium
AATAAAGCATCACAGTATATTAATTTATTAATTATAAGAATATAGTAATCAAAAATAGTAATCATAACATCATTTATGCGGCGACAAAAAAATACAATAATATTGCCAATCCGGTTATTACAAGTATAGTTATACAAGGATTAAATGGAAATGCAAAATTATACTAATAATGTATATAAATATAGGCAGAAAATAGCCGACATGTTAAATTTCAAAATAATTGCCAAGTTAAACACCTACGCAAAAAAGTTATATACAAGAATGGCAGAATAATTATATCAAGTTAAGCAATATATCCAAGTAAAACAGTAAGAGCACCAAGGGTAATACATTGAATGTATTAACGTAGAACTTAATAATGACCCAAATAATGAGCCAAATAATAGACCAAGGTTTGGCAACAAATCCAAGTACCTGGTTTGGAGGGGTACAGTGATAACAGGGGCCCGCTTTTTAAAATCCATTATTGCGGTAGCAGCGGCTATTTTTACAGTTAGCATGTTTTGTGCAGATGTGCATTCTTCCCGGTTAAGCAATAACTCTTATAGTGAGGCCATGTCAATTTTGCTTATTGATACATACGATGAGTACATGCAAAAACGCGGGAATAAGAAGTATGCAAATAACCAGGTTGAAATTTATACCAATTACGTGGATAAATATTTAGGTGATATTGAAATAAAAAAAGGAATCGGGGGTTATAACGAAGAATGCGTCGTTACCGGTGAAAGGTCATTTGCAGAATGGCATTTTGACGTGGAAGAGGAGGGTTTTTATTCTATTGAAATAGAGTATTACCCCCTTGCCGGCAGGGGAATTAACATTGAAAGGATACTCCAAATCGACGGCAAAATCCCCTTTAGGGAAGCTTCATCGATAGTTTTTAGAAAGCGATGGGTTGATAAAGAACCTGTAACTGAAAATCCCGGCGGAAACGACGTGATGCCGCCCCAAGTCCAGGAGCCGGAATGGATGACTCAATACATATACGATACACCGGGTTATTATACCGAGCCCCTAAAATTTTACTTAACCAGGGGAACCCATACAATCGCTCTTCAATCCATAGCCGAGCCGGTGGCAATAAGAAAAATCCGTCTTTTCAACTATGAAAATGAAAAACCGGCCCCGTACGAAGAAGTATACAGTGAATACATAAGAAAGGGATACAAGGAAACCAGCGACATCTTGATAAAAATCCAGGCTGAGCGTGCGCTAAGCAAGTCAGATTCTAAAATCAGGCCTAAAAGCGACAGGACATCCTCGTTAACCGAGCCTTACCATCCCACAAAAATCAAGCTTAATATAATAGGTGACTCATCATGGCAATATAATGGGGAATATATCGAGTGGGAAGTTGATGTACCTGAGGCTGGCTTGTACGAAATAGCATTCAGGTACAGGCAGGAGCTTAAGAGCTCATCTGCAAGCATAAGAAAGTTATATATTAACGGCAAGGTGCCATTTAAAGAAATGGAGAATATTTCATTCCCTTACGATAGTGACTGGCAGGTAAAGGGCTTGAAGGACGAAAACGGGAAACCCTACTTGTTTTATTTAAACGAGGGTAAAAATACCATAAAGATGGAAGTTACCCTCGGTGAGATAGCCGGTATCTTAAAAGACATGGAAGATACCATAAACAGCCTTAATGAGATTTACAGGGAGATTATAGTTTATACGGGAACAAACCCGGATCCATTTACGGATTACGTGTTGGACAGGATCATACCTGTCACCGTGGATGAATTGGCAGTTCAAGGCAACAAGCTGCATGATATAGTTTGCAGGATGAAAGAACATGGTACTGCAATTAGTGAAGATACTGCATTTATAGAGACATTTGCAGACCAGCTGATTCTCATGAGTGAAAAACCATATACCATTAATACTACCCTTGCAAATTTCAAGGCAAGAATTGGTTCTCTCGGCACATGGCTTAACCAGTTTACCGTTGGGCCTTTAAAACTTGATTACATACTGGTCATGTCTCCTGGCATGAGCCTTCCGAGGGCAAGGGAAAACTTTTTTGAAAAATTATTGCATCAAGTTAAAGCTTTTATAGGTTCTTTCCGGGAAAACTACAATGTTATCGGAAGTGGCAATGGCAGTAATGAAGGGTATTCAGACAACATCAAGATTTGGATGGGCTCGGTTGCTTCAGGCAGCGTAGGCAGGGACCAGGCTTTAATTTTAAAAAATATGATTGAATCCCAGTTTTCGCAAACCCATAAAATAGGTGTAAATATTGAACTTGTTGATGCAGGCTCCATGCTTCCCGCTGTTTTAGCCGGCAAGGCTCCTGATGTTGCCATAAGCGTAGGTAGTACTGTCCCGGTACAGTACGGGTTGAGAAAGGCCGTTGTTGATTTGGGAGCCTTTGAAGGTTTTAATGAAATCAAGGCATGGTTCCCGAAAAGAGCCCTTGTACCGGTATCTTACAATAATAAAATATACGGAATGCCGGAAAGCCTAACATGGGACATGTTATTCTACAGGAAGGACGTGTTGTATGAGCTTGGAATTGATATACCTGAAACATGGGAGGATATGATAAACCTAATCCCCGTTTTAGCCAGGAATAACATGGAAATCGGGATCAGCCCCTCCATGTATTTTACATTCCTCTACCAGCAGGGAGGGAAGATATACGACGAGCAAACTGACAGGTGCCTTTTCGATTCAAAGGAAGCCACGAAGCTTTTCAGGGATTTTACCAATTTGTATGTAAATTACAGGCTTCCAGTATCGTATGATATGTACAACAGGTTCAGGACGGGTGAGATGCCCCTGGTTGTTGCATCTTATAATGCATATAATACGTTGGTTGTTTTTGCACCGGAAATCCGCGGACTTTGGGATTTTACGGTTATTCCCGGCACCCGTCAGCCTGATGGCAGTATTAACAGGACTTCCATAGGGACAGGTACTTACACGGTTATATTTGAGCAATCAAGGAAGAAGGAGGCGGCATGGGAATTTATAAAGTGGTGGGCTAGCGCAGAAGCGCAGTCAGAATACGGGATAGAGCTGGAGGGCTTGTTAGGGCCGGCAGGAAGGTACACGCCTGCAAACATGGAAGCCCTGAAAAAACTTCCCTGGTCGCCCGAGAACCTTGAAAGGCTGCTGGAACAGCAAAAATGGGTGGACGGGATTCCCGAGGTTCCAGGGGGATATTACATGACGAGAAATTTCCTGAATGCTTTTTATGCCGTGTACAATAGGGGCAGTGAACCCCGGGAAGCATTAATACAGTATACGTTCCTGGTAAACGAGGAAATTGAAAAAAAGAGGAAGGAGTTTGGCTTGGAATAATATGGCGAAAGCAAATACAAGCATAGGTATGAATACAAGTATGAATAATGCCGGCAGCGGAATCAGCAGCAGGACTGGCAGCAAGCCTGTCCATGCCGTCAAAAGAAAATTGAAATATAACATTGAACGGGCCAAAAAGAATAAAGTTGCCTACAGCCTGGTACTGCCATATTATTCCCTGTTTTTCGTTTTTACGTTATTGCCCGTGGCAATATCTATCATATACAGCTTTACGTATTTTAACATATTGGAACCTCCAAGGTGGATAGGGGTTCAAAACTATATAAACCTGTTTCTTAACGATGATGTCTTTATTATAGCCTTGAGGAACACGTTGATCTATTCTCTTGTCACGGGACCCGTAAGCTATATAGCTTCATTTTTGTTTGCATGGTTGATTAATGAACTTGGAAGAAGAATTAGAACAGCCCTGGTGCTTATATTTTATACGCCTTCAATAGGAGGAAATGCCTACCTGGTCTGGAAGCTGCTTTTCAGCTCGGACAGGTACGGGTATATTAACAGTATTTTAATGAGGCTGGGAATAATAACCGAACCGATACAATGGCTGACAAATGTCCGCTACATAATGCCAATAATGATAATAGTTTCCCTTTGGATGAGCATAAGCACTGCATTCCTGTCTTTTGTTGCAGGGCTTCAAAGTATTGATAAATCACTATTGGAACAAGGCAGCGTTGATGGTGTAAGCAATAGGTGGCAGGAGCTCTGGTTCATCATACTGCCGACAATGAGGCCAATGCTTATGTTTGGTGCGGTTATGTCAATAACAGGTTCATTTACGGTAGCCTCGATAAGCATAGAACTTACAGGCTTTCCATCTATTGACTATGCAGGCCATACTATTGTGACACACTTGATGGACTATGGCTCCATGAGATTCGAAATGGGGTATGCTTCTGCAATAGCAACAACGCTTTTTGTTTTAATGGTATCGGTTAATAAAATCGTGCAAAAGCTGCTGCAGAAGGTAGGCAACTAGCTTAAGGCAAGGTATTGATTGGATTTAAAGAAGAAGGTGGTATTTTAAATGATACTTGCCAGGATGAAGTCAAAGGGTCTTGTTAAGAAAAAATACAGGATACACAAACAAACAACGGCAGAAAGGGTAATCATTGGAGTAATACTTGCGTTATTCGGAAGCTTCATGCTTTTACCGTTAATATATATTGTTAATACTGCTTTCAAGCCAATGGACGAATTATTCATATTTCCGCCGCGTTTCTTCGTTATAAATCCCACGTTGAAAAATTTCAGGGACCTTGCCGTAATTATTCCCAGTTCATGGGTGCCTTTCAGCAGGTATGTATTTAATACTGTACTTGTGACAGCCATAGGTACCACCGGCCACGTGATTCTTGCCAGCGCTGCCGCCTATGCCATGGAAAAGCTGGATTTCCCAGGCAGGAAGATAATGTTTTCATCTGTTGTTTTATCATTAATGTTTTCGACGGTGGTTACGGCGATTCCGAATTACTTGATAATATCCAAGGTGAAATTGATAGACACCCTTGCGTCGATATATATCCCGGCATTGCAGTCAAGCCTGGGGCTTTACCTGATGAAGCAGTACATAGTTACCAATGTCCCGGATTCATTACTGGAATCGGCCAGGATAGAAGGGGCGGGAGAATGGAGGATATTTTTCAAAGTTGTCATGCCCATTGTAAAACCGGCGTGGCTTACGCTGATAATCTTTATTTTCCCGGGCTTGTGGAATGCAACGGGGGGAGTATACATATACAGTGAACAAATAAAGACACTGCCCGTGGCGCTTTTGCAGATTGCTGCAGGGGGGATTGCCAGGGCGGGGGTGTCGAGCGCCATATCATTAATAATGATAATAGTACCGGTAATTATGTTTATAATAACCCAGTCGAGTATCATGGAAACAATGGCTACATCAGGACTCAAGGAGTAATAACAGGGGTGGGACAAAAATGCGCAGTATCGGGCGAATTAAAGCTTTAACCGTAAGAACAGCAATAATAACAATTACAATAGTACTTTGCGTATTAAATTATAGTACTGTTTCTGCAAATAGTACTTATCAATCTTATTATTACAGCAGGGCTGGAAAATCCATCGAAATTGAAGCGCCCTTTGTTTGTGAGTCTGTAATTGTTGATTATGGCGGGGAAAAGCTTAAATCGCCTTCTGACATTTTTGTCCACGGTGAATACATCTTCATAGTTGATACCGGTAATAATAGAATCCTAAAACTTGATTCGAATTTTAACATAGTCCTTGAAATTAAAGAGTTTATTGCAAATGGCACGGAAGATGCTTTAAATGCGCCCGAGGGTATTTTTATTGCAGATGACGGGCAGATATACGTGGCGGATACAAACAATAAAAGGATAGTTGTATTTGACAGCAATGGTTCATATGTGAGGCAAATAACACCTAAAGGCCAGGAGTTTGAAAATGGGCAGCAGCCTTTTTCACCGACAAGCCTTGTAATTGAAAAAACCGGCAGGTTGCTTATAAATTCCAAGCAGGTCTACAAGGGGATTATAGCATTAAACCCTACCGGGGAGTTCATTGGGTACTTTGGCGCAAACAGGGCAAGGGTAAACCCCCTGGAATATTTTTGGAAAGCAATTGCAACAAGGGAGCAACGGGCTGGCATGATACTTGACATACCGACTGAAATTGCAAAAATCCACCTTGACAAGGAAGGATTCCCGTATGTTATCACCAACACCTATTCCAAGGTGCTCTCGCCGCGGGAAATTGAAGCGGAGCTGCCCGTAAGAAGGCTGAATCTTACAGGGGAAAACATACTGAACTATTCGGACTCGGAGTATTACCCGATAGGCGATATTGAGTATTTTATAGATTCAAAAAACAAGAGAGGGGCTTCAAATATTGTTGATATTTGCACGACTGATTTAGGGATATACTTCTTGCTGGACAGCAGTAAAGGCAGGATATTTGCTTATAACCAAACGGGAAGGAATATATTCACCTTCGGCACTTTAAGCGGTTTGCAGTACGGGACGGTAAGAAGCCCGGCGGCACTGGATATGTACAAGGATTCACTGCTGGTCCTCGACAGGTATTATGGAAGCATCAGTATTTTTAGGCCAACACAATTTGGTAGCCTGATTTTAAATGCTTTGCAAATGCATTACGATGGCGAGTATGAAGAGGCAAAGAAACTCTGGGAGAAGGTAATTGACGGATACGGGTATTATGACCTTGCATACCTGGGTATTGGAAAAGTACTTATATACGAGCGCAAGTATGAAGAAGCAATGGAGTATTTCAGGATTGCACGGGATAAGAACTATTATTCAATGGCTTTTAAAGAGGTCAGGAAAAACACGGTTGAAAGGTACTTTGCTTTAATCGTATTAATAGCAGCAGCACTAATCCTGTTCATGGTATATGGTGTAAGGTTCATCAAGAAAAAGCTCGAGGACAGGTTTGAAAACAACGTTGTGTATGAAGAAATTAAACATGTCATGTATACAACCATCCATCCCTTCAAGGGATTTTACGAGTTTAAAATAGATAATAAGGGAAGCTATACAATATCCATTATTTTATTCTTGCTGATGGCAATAGTCATGTTCATGAGAAAAACAGCAACCTCGTTCCTTTTCAGGGTTGATACTGCAAACGTGGAAAGCCTGCTTAAAAATATGGGGAGCGTACTTTTGGTGGTTTTGCTGTGGATGGTGGTATTATACCTGATGGAAATCTTTCTTGAGGGTGAGGCTAAATTCAGCCATATTGTATTTTCTACGTCAACGGCCCTGGTCCCCGCAATAATAGCCCACGTAATAGCAATAATTTGCACCTACGGGGCTTCACTCGATGATAGTGCAATGATTAATGCGATAATAACCTGCGGCTGGGTTTGGACAGCATATTTAATATTTACCGGGGTTTTGGTTACAAATGATTATACAATGACCAGGACATTAATAGCGTCATTTGTAAATATCCTGGGGATGGCAATAGTATTTGCCATTTCGGTTTTATTAATAAGCCTCATACAGGATATGCTCATATTCATCAGCTTTGCATTGCGTGAAATCAGGGGGGTATTTAGACTGTGATGTTGAGGAAGACGAAGGGCATCTTGATATGCGTAGTTTTAATACTGCTTGCGGCAACAGCACTTGCCAGGCAGCCCGGTATACGGGTGGAAGCACAGTCAGGGGCACAGTCGGAGGCACAGGCTGGAGTACTGGCAGAAACACCGCCTAAGGCGCAGTCACAAGCACAGTCGGAAACCCGGGCAGAAGCGCAAGAAGAGGTGCAAGCAGGAACGCAGGGAGAGGCGCAAGACGAGGCACAGGCGGAAGCGCAGGAAGAGGCGCAAGCCAAGGCACAGGCTGAAGCACAGGAAGAGGCGCAAGCCCAAGCACGGGCAGAAGAACAGGAAGGAACAAGTGAAATAAGCGAAGCCCCGGCGAAAATGGAAAAAGTGTGCGAGTCCAAGGACCTGGAGCTTTACATCGACATGTCCTCAACAAGATTTGCCGTAAGGGACAAAAACTCCGGCATCATATGGTATGGCACACCCCCTGGCTATAACCAGGATAGCATTGCGAACAAGGCATATAAAGAAATTATGTCTTCAAATATACTTCTTACCTACATTGATGAAACAGGTGAGAAAACCTTGAGCAGTTTTACAAATGCCGTGGCATTTGATCAATTTAACGTGGAAAAAATTGAAAATGGTGTCAGTATTGAGTACATGATTTCTGATAAAGCTATGGATGAATTGGTCATTCCACTTGTAATGCCGCATAGTTACATGAAAGAGAGGATCTTCCCGCATCTCGATGAGAACGAAAGACTTGAAATGCTGCAAAACTATGTTAATTTGTCGGTAAAGGAAGATATAATAAAGAGTTATGTAAAACGTCACCGCATAAAGCAGTATCCCTTTATCGTGGAAGAAGACATCTACGTTTTTATACCGACCAGGCGTTCGGCTCTCAACAAGGCAATTGTGCTTGGTTACCTTGAA
>JAAZDH010000151.1 GCA_012512865.1 Clostridiaceae bacterium
ATTGAAAGTTTTCTTAACCCTTTCCTTGGAAGACATTGTTTCTCGTGCTTTCTTAATCATATTCACGCATTATACCTCCATATTTCTCTTTCTGTATTTTTTATGCAAAGCAGTATTGGGGCAACCGGTCTTTATATTTGTGGTTGTTATGTTATATTCATATTTTTGGCTATTATGGTATATTCATAATCTTTTTGTTCCCTTTTCCATTTTATATGAAAAAAATGCATGAGGCAAGAAAAGCTTCAAAAAAGCTTTAGATTTTGCTTTAGACACAAATTGTTAATATAATATTGCATTATTATTAATTTTTCCCATAATTATCCCCCATAATTGTTCGCTTTTTCCTGTTTATGTATCCTGTCATATCACCTGTTGTAAAACAGGTTTATTATATTCTCCCCGCATTTCATGTTTTCCCGCATGATTACATCCAGCCTGGCATACATCTTATCCCTCAGCATCTCGTTAAAACCGTCAAGACGCTCCTTGTACTCAAGAGACTCAAAGTCCAGGCTAATCGTTAATACCCTACCCCATCCCCTGAGGAACTTGCCTGTTAATTCTCCTGCAATTCTGCCACAATGATTATGCCATCAACACCATCATCAATTAGTTCGTTCATTTTACTGTACTTTTCGTATCTTCTTTGCAATATTCACGGTTTCCCTTGCAACATTGGAAATTTTTACAAGGCCGAACCCGTCAACCCCGGACTTTAACTGGTCGTTTAGCGGGGCAATCCATTTTTCAGGCAAGGCTTTTGCACCCAGTATCATCCCCAAAATAGAGCCTGTTGTAGCCCCGTTGCAGTCGGTATCCAGCGCTCCCAGCACGGCAATAGATATGGATTTTTCAAAATCCGTATCACCAAAAAGGAGTGCGGTGCATACAATCATGGCGTTTGAAATGGTATGGCACCAATCATGCCCGCTCTTTTCATCATAAATACCATGTATCCTGTCCAACGCTTCTTCCCATGATATCCCTTCTTTTTTCCAATCCAAGACCAGCCTGATTTTTTCTGCCAGCCTGCTTTTTGCAGGAACCTGGGACAAGCCGGCCTCAATAATATCTTCAATATTGTAAGAAACAGCTGCTGCCGACAGCATCGCTGCAACAAACATTTCACCGTATATTCCGTTCTTTACATGAGATATGCAGGCATCCCTCCATGCAAATTCAGCTCCAAGCTCCGGGTTGCCCGGTGTCACATATCCAAAGAAATCCGCCCTTATTTGCGCTCCTATCCACTCCCTGAATGGATTCCTGTATGTTGCGGATTCCGGCGGGTAGATGCAATTGACAATGTTCCTGTAAGCCACCCTTTCCGCGGTACATACGTGAAATATCGGCAGGTTCGTAAGCCAGCATTCCGCAACATCGTCCGGTGTGAAGCCGGCTCCATATCGTTGGAAAATCTTGAGCCCTATGAGAGTATAATTGGTATCATCATCTTCGGGCATGTAATGGACCTGGTTGATCCATGCCCCGTTACTGTTGTTAATCCCGTATTTTTCTTTTATACTTGAAGGGACATCTGATGATATATAATATTTTACGGGATAGTTGCCCGTCTCCTTCAGCAACCCGGCAATCCTTGCCCTTTGCCATCCTTCCACTGGTTTGCCAAGAAGGCAGCCTGCGCACCTTCCCAGCCATGCGCCGTAAATCTTGTCATAGCTTGGTTCTGGAGATAAATCCACGCATTTATTCGAAGCTGCAGGATCAGGCCTTTTCGCCTTTATTCCTTCAAGGTCGGAAGGTTCTGTATACTCATAACCTTCCCTTATTCCTAGTTTCTGGATTTCATCGTATATTTCTCCCGCAAATTTTTGCATTTCATCGCTGGATTCGTCCATTTCCAGGATTTCTTCCACCCTTTTAACGTATGCAGAGATATCCTTTCCCTCTTCTTTTGCCTGGATAAGTTCAAATTTGAACCCGTTTGAAGGTTTGAGCCAAGGTTGTTCTCTTAACATCTTAACTGCGCCCCTTTCCATGCTATATTTTCATACAATATTTCCATACTATAATTAGAGTACAATACATTAAACTATTTTAAATATTTTTAAACATAGTACATCTTTTTTACCCGGTGATATCTCCTTTCTCCCAGAAAAACAGGCGGGTGTTGCTTATGGTGAAACGTCGTTACAATATTGTTTTATATTTTTACATACAGGTTTGTCAAGTATATACATTGTCGTATTGCCTTTGCCGATAATCTTCTACATATTGCAGGTTCCCGTTTTATTTGAAAGAGCTCATTTGAACGACGATACCCGGTACTTTTCCCTTGACGTGTGACTGCTTCGTAACATAAGATATAGATATTGAACTGCTTTTTTATGAATTGTATTTAGAAGGTGCCTTAGTACAATGATTGATATTACTTACGATGAAAGCTGCAGTGAATTGATAATAGAGGAACATTTTCATAATTCCTATGAAACAATCTGCGTACTTGAAGGTATGGTGCTGTTTCATATAGGCAGCCGCACATATAACATTGCGCCGGGAAATATAGTATTTGTCAACAATCTTGAAAACCACCGCATGAAAGTATTATCCTCCCCATATAAAAGGTATTTTGCGCTAATCGACCCTGCATGGTTTCAAACCGCGGTTAACGACCCGGTATTGCTTTCGATTTTTAAAAACAGGCCCGGGCACTTTAACCATGCAATACAGCTTGATGAGAATGCAATGAAATATGTTTCAGGCTTGTTCAAACGGATGATGACAGAAACCGGAGAAAAAAAGCCCTACTGGGAGCTTGCCGTAGAATCAGGCTTAAAGGAGCTGCTCATTTTTCTATATAGAAATTACCGTGCTTCATTTCCCGTTATGGCATATACTAAGTCAATGGAGACCATTTTCAAGGTGCAAAAATATATCGAGGAAAATTGCAGCGATGAAATAACCCTTGAAACAGTTGCCAAAACTTTTTACATGGACAAGTATTACCTGTCCCGCCTATTTAAAGAAACCACGGGATTTACATTCAAGGAGTACCTGATTTTGCAGAGGATTTCCAGGGCAAAGGAGCGCCTTTTCTCCACAAATGACAGCATAATCAAGGTGGGGATAGATTCCGGGTTTAACAATGTAAACCATTTTATCAGGATTTTTAAAAAATATACCGGTACTTCACCTCTTAAGTACCGGCTTGCATACAGGTCCAAGGATCTTGGTGGAGTATAGGGGACTTGAACCCCTGGCCCCCGCATTGCGAACGCGATGCTCTCCCAGCTGAGCTAATACCCCAATTTCAGCAGGGTATTATCCCGTCCTTGGCGGGCTAATACCCCGATCCTGGTGGGGAATGTTGGATTCGAACCAACGACTTCTACCGTGTGAAGATAGCACTCTCCCCGCTGAGTTAATCCCCCGCAAATTTACTTCGAATTTACTTTTCAAATTGCTTCCGCAAATCTACTTCGCACGCATGCTGCGCAAACATTTCCCGTAGATTTATATTACCCTTTGCAAACCAGGATGTCAAGACTCAAAATAAATGGGATAGGGTCAAGTTGTTGTAGGTCATTTTGTTTCTTTATAGGAATGCTCCCATAGTATTTTTTTATGATAGTACTATTCTTATTATGCTTCATGTTCACGACATGCCAATATGTCTTCCACGGTACACCTGACATATGCTATTCTTTCTCTTTTCCATGTATAAGTAATGGATATTTCATCTCCCCTGGCAACAATTGCAGGGTACGAGTATTCCCCTTCTTCATACTCAAGAACACATGTATAAGGCCACGTTGTCCCGTTATCTTTTGACAAACTTACCACAAGCGGGGTCCGCGGCCCCCAATTCTTCCCCACGGGATTATAAACCAATGCTATAGAGCCATCATCCAATTTTGCCGCGTCTATTCCGCTATTATTATTAGGTAAAGATGTTTCATATATTTCACACCATGTTCTTCCACCATCTTCCGAATCACTGCGGTATATCCTTCCACTTGTGCTTCTAAGAAGCATGTGTACCCTGTTTGGCTCCGATTCCCATATTGTTGGCTGAATAACACCCTTGCCGCAAAATTTCCCATGATTTATCGGAACTAAAGACGCTGCTGTCCATGTCCTGCCGCCATCTGCAGTAATATCCACGAATGAATCCCAATACTTCGATTCAACCGATGCAGGCGCAAGCCATGTTCCATCATGCAAAACAACCGGCTTGTTTTTTACCGGCCCCCTTCCTCCTATATCTCCAGGAACAAGTTCCCCCGGATCAGTCCAGCTAATCCCATTATCACTTGAAATAATATACTTTGTATGCCATTCATTTGTATTTTCTCCTACCTTGTAATACAAAAAGATCCTGCCATCAGGAGCATTAAAAAGTACAGGATTCCATAACGCAATTCCTTTCTCATCGGCTAAAACTTCCGGATAACTCCACTTGCCATCTTTACGCCTTGAATGCCATATTGCCGTATCGGGATTTTTTTCAGCCGTTCCTCCAAACCAGGCAGCCAGGGTGTCTCCATTGTCTAATTCTACAAGAGTGGATGCATGGCAGCTCAAAAACGGCCTGTTATTTTCAAAAATATATTCTTTGCCTTTTAATATCTTGCACTTACTTTTCATCTCTTGACCTCCCTTAATAAATCTTCATTTATCTTTCATTTTCTCACTTATTCTTAGATTTTCGCTTATTTCAAAATAAGCCATTTGGACAGGTATTGTATTGCCGCATAATTATGGATGATGATGTGTATCCCAATAAAACTGCGTCCTCTTTTCAATATCACGGCCATTGGTATCCACATTTGCTCCGGCAGCAAACCTCCCAAATCTAACTGGGTCAATGCCCTTAATTCCTTCATTCTGCCTGTCCGTGAGGTGGATGCCAGTCAAGCTCCAACACGGGGTCTTAAGCCCTTATGGTGTAAATTCATCCCGACTATCCGGCTCATCTTGTCAAAGTTCAAATCTATCATTCAAAGTGAAAACATCAGTTTTACCGCTTGCACTGCTTGATTATATATCCCATCGCTCGAGTAAGACTGTCAAGGGCGGTACGCATCATGAATCAAGGCTATTGTCCTTCAAGCTGTCGCATTTTACTCTCATAATCCTCAAGCAGCATTGATAGCGTAGTGTTTCATACTACCAACGTAAATTCCGGCAATCAGTGTTGTTTCTTTAATTTGCAAAATCTTTTTCATTCTGTGTATAATTCATATTGGATGTTTCCTGTATTTTTGATTTGTGGTTACACAACGAACGCACAATTCAAATTTTACAGCCAGGCATCTATTTTTTCAAAGGTCATTTTGTTCCTTTATAGGAATGCTCCATTATTCTTGGAATATTTTTGCCAGCCCGTTTTGTAAAAGAAAGCTGTATTTAAAGTATATTCCCTCTTAATTCCACTCGCGATACACCTGACTAGTATTATAGTTTGCAAGCAACCATAGTAAAGTATCTTTATTTTTGATACAGTATGTTTTTTGATTTTACCAATAGTATTAAAAACATGAATGAGTATACGAGCGAATAAGATGAGGTGGTGTAATGAGACAAGTAAACTGCTCTCCTGTCTCACAGACAGCCACCCCTAGTAAATTACTAAAGTACATTATTCACCATTTACTGCTTTCCTGCAATATTCCTTGAACAAGCGCACATAAATTTTAAAGTTTTTAAGGGAAACCCCGGGAGGTGTTTGGTGATCCACGGAGGGAATATAGCCGCCGGTTTTCATTACAGGCAGCAGGCGCTCAAATTCCGCCCGCATGGCTTCCTCGCCAAGGGGCATGACCATCTTGTCATATCCGCCGAGCATTAAGAAATCAGGATAATCTTCCCGTATCTTGCACACATCAACCCCTGCCTGCCTTTCCAGCGGGTATACCCCATCGATGCCTGCCTCCCTTAACCAGGGTATCATTTCTGTTATATCCCCGTCGCTATCCACCAGCACTTTTACACCATGCTTTTTGATATGGGGTATTACCTGCTGATAATATGGAAGCAAAAACTCCTTGAATAGATTATACGACAACATCGGCCCGTGGTTATAGGACATGTCCTCGGCGAAACCCACCATGTCAGGCTTCAATATCCCGAAAAGTTCTTCTACAACTCGAATATTGAATTCAGCAAGCTCGCTGTTTATCCTGTGCATCAGCTCCGGTTGGTCATAAAAGGCATACAGGTGCCCCTCTATGCCGAATAAATCACGGGGAAACCAGAAAAAACCGTCAAGCCAGAGCCTTATTATGATCTCACCCCTGTCATGCCTGTCTTTAAGCTGCATGGCGTGATTTTTTACATTCTCAATAATATCATCCGTATAAAGATACTTTTTTATTTCATTATATGATTGCTCGTCTTCAATACGGCCGCCTCCGTGGAATGAAGGCTTGGGGGCCTGCTTGTTTATTCCCCTTGCAGTAATGCACAAAAGCTTGTCAAACCCGAAATAATCGAGAATCCCCTCGGTATCCAGTTCATCCGGCAGTCCTTCCTGTTTCCATCGATCCACCGTTTGGCCCCACCAGGCAGCCCATTCAACCATGACAAGCCTGTCCATGTTTTTTTGAAAGTTTATCGTACTGAGAAATCTTTGTCTTGGCGTCATAATATAGCTATCTACTTTACAATAATTAAAAAACCATTAATAAAAAGACATTTACTATTTGCATTTTTTATATTTAAAATACAACTGCCAATAAAAATATATTGCTAACAGGACCTTTGCTTGATGACTTTCCTCCTGGTGCCTGCTGTTTGCTTACATATAAAACATTATAAAAGCTTTTTCGGCAAGAGTCAACAAAAGCGAAAAAAAACCAAAGGTGTTCCTATAATCTCCTGCTAATAATCCCCTTCTGCTAATAGGCCCTTATTTCCCTCCCAATAATTTCAAGGATATTTGCATTGACAATCAGGACATACCTGTGGGGAGGGCTCCCCAGTTTTTGCACTATGTTTATCTCCACCTTTCCGTCCTTTTCTTCGTGATATATTTCAGGCGTGGGTATCCGTGCCAACCTGCTCGTCATAACCTTGTTCACCGTGGCCAGCATCCCCTTTTTGCCCATCATGCCTTTTATAATCGTCATGGTCTTCATACCCGCGATGGTCGTCATGGCCATCATGCCCATCACGCCCATCGCTCCCGTCATCTTCGTCATACCCCGGCATCTGGGCCAGGTACTATCTTCAATTCCATTTCGCCTGTATCCACCATGTTCCCGGCCCAATCTTCCGCATAAATACGGTAGTATAGCTGCTTAGCTGCTTATTGCCGATTTCCACTATATTTTCAAGCAGTTTCATCGCTTCTGTTACCGAAATTTCGTCTCCGCTTTCTTCCCCTATTTTTAGAAGGGCTTTTGCCTTTGCAAGCTTTAAGCCGGTTTTAACATAAACATTGTCATACTAGCTGCTAAGCATACTGTCAAGCGTGCTATCGTGCATACTGCCAGTTCCATGTTCTTTCTCTTCCGTAATTGCATACATATTCTTGTTGACATACTCGACCAATTCCGCGTACTTGCCCTGCTCCTCCAGTTCAATAACGGGTTTCAGGTTTTCAAAGACGAATTCACATTCAACCTTGCTCACACTCTCCGAAACACGCACGGTTATATTCTCGGACTGCATGATAATGTCCGGATTGTCGATAGGGCGTACCGTTTCACCCAACCCTCCAAGACTCGCGCCGTTGGCATATGTACTCGATGGCATACAAGCAATGGCTAGTAAAACTGCTGTAAGAAAAGCCAGGTAAACAAGAGAGCTAACATGATTATATCGGCAGGTAACAGCTTTACATTTTTTCATATTAACATTTTCCCATACATCATGATTTACATAAATGATTTGATTTAAATAAATTTAATAAATTAAATAAATTCAAATTTTCTATAAGTTAACTATATATTTCACAAGTTAATTCATAAATTAACTAATCATAAATTAACTATATATTTCCCAGGCGAATATTTCCATTACAACTTCATTTCATATTGTCATTTAACTTATCTTGTCCTTCAACAGGATATTATAATTGTTTTTGCAGCACTTGCTCTTGTCGGAACAAGCACTCCCGCATCTGCATTTTCTATCTTTCATATCACCGTATACTTTCCGCAAAGCAAAAATAAAAATCTCTGCAAATCTTACGCCAATTATTATATTTCCAATACTCATGCTATACTTCAACTTCTCGCTTATATCTTCTGTGGTTATCGTGGCCATAACCAATATCTCCATTACCTTCAGGGGTGGTTATATGTCTTGCTTCTCGCTGCTTATGCAAAATAAAAGCTTTCTTTACATACGTGGAACTCCGCCTATGCACCGCTTAACAAAGCAATTAAAATATAGGGTTACTCCATTAACCAGATTATATCACCGGACTTGTTTATATAGGCAAAGCCCACTTCATCGACTATCACCCTTGCCAGTTCCCCGACGAAACCTGTATGCCATTCCATGGGAAATGTGTACCCACCCCCGTAGGGATACGAAACTGTTGTATTGGAAACAACATTTCCATTTGCATCAATAATCATAAAATCTTCTGTCAAGCCTTGAGAACTGCCTTTTGCTTCTTCATCATCGAAAGGTTTGACAAATGCATAAGCTTCTTGAAACTTAGTGCAGTGTTTATATTCAGGATTAATCACCCATTCTCCATTGGTATTTATATAACCCCATTTTCCCCCGGTTTGAACTTGGGCAAGCCCTTCGGAAAAATTCCTTGCATTATCAAAAACAGCTTCTATTGCAATATCTCCATCTGTATTAATAAACCCGGACTTCCCCTCAATTTCAACAAGAGAAAGGCCATCATGAAAATCCAGGTATTGCAAGTATTCAATTCCATTAAAGGGATATTGGGCTTGAATTTTAACCTGGCCATTCCTGTCAATATACCCGTACATACAATTCTCATCAACAACAACAGCAAGCCCTTCCGAGAATTCGCCTGCATAGGTATACTGAGGATTTATGCAAATATTTCCGTTTGTGTCGATATAACCATATAAACCGTCCTTTTCAAATACAGCAAGACCTTCACTGAAATTTCCAGCGTTACCATTAAGAAAACTTCTAAAAAATGTTTCGCCTTCCTTATTGATAAAACCTGTTTTTCTTGTGTTTCCTTCGGTTATTACAACCTTCGACAAACCTTCCTTGAAGCCTGAACAAAAATCATATTGCGGCTTTATAATAAATATACCATCCGGATTAATAAAACCCCATTTCCCATCTGATGAAACGGCAGCAAGCCCCTCTTTGAAAAAATCTGCCTTGTCATATATATAATCTATTATAACTGTACCTTCCGTATCAATATAGCCCCATTTCCCATTTGTCCCTAAGACCGGATAAAGCAATTGAGTACCTGTTTTGGCTGTTTCCTGGCTTGAAATTCTATTATCCAGGGTAGCTGCTTGTTCATTTGGCAAGCCGGCCTGACATCCTGAACATATAAATAATAGGATGCTCATAATTATTGATAATGTTATACCTGCCACCAGTTATCCTCCTTTCAAATTACGGGGGGAATACTGCTCTTTGGAAATTCTGATAGATCCTCCCATTGACTAAGGCTATAAACACTTGGTCAAACTTCCTTTTAATACTATTCTATGTGTTAGAGTTACACATTATTGCAAAAGTGACATCAACGAGTTGTATTCAATTGCCTGTACAAATAGCAGCACAACTGTGCACCATAACTATGCTCTTAGTACAGCTGCTCTCTTAACTGGTATATAATAAATTTCTCTCTTTCATCATTTTCCCCGGGCACCCTTATTTTATCTATAATTTCAAAGGGTGTGCCGATTTCAAGAAATATTTCATACTCCTGCATTGGATAATAAAGGATTAAATCCTCATTTCTCCTGTCCTTTTCCACCGAACGCAAAATATTATAAATGACTTTCCTAAATATAGGTATCGAAAAGGGGTTGAAAAAATAAAAACAATTGTCTTTTTTATCAATTTTATAATGCTGGGCAAGGCCATACTTGAATTTGACAGGCGCAGCAATATTTCTTGTCTTTAACCTGTACATTATTTTGTTTTCAATAGCTTCTCTATAGGTTCTGAAATCAGCTTCTACCCCAACTACCGGCAAATGAAAACGATTATGCAAATAAAACGCCACCCTCCCCCGGCCGCACCCAAAATCGACAATTGTATCAGCATCCTTGAATTTATAATTTTCAGAAAGTGCATGCAAGGCCTTGTATGGCGTTGCTTCATAACGATAATAATGGATTTTCTTATTATCCGGCCATTCTCTTGTACCAACTGTTTTAATGCCAAGCAATTTATCTTGTTCTCTTTCTTCCATAAAAACGCTCCTCGACGCACTCAAGAAACTAAAGATATAACCTCAAGATATGTTTTATCATAACACGTGGTCAATATCAATAAATTCATCAATGTTTCTACGAGTGTTTCACAAAGAGCAGCCTCCCATCATTGATTCCCCAGATTTCATCGGCGATGGAAGCGACCTTTTGGGAATGGGTGGCAATGATGACACACTTGCCTTCGTCACGTGCGAGGGATGCGAGAATATTCAACACCGCAGTTTCGTTATCGCTATCAAGGTTAGCCGTAGGCTCATCGGCAAGCATAATGCCAGGATTGTTTGATAAGGCCCGGGCAATGCATACCCGCTGTTGCTCTCCACCGGACATTTTAAGCACTTTTCTGTTTGCCGTTTCCCTGTCAATGCCAACCTTTTCCAGCAAGGCGTAAGCATATTCTTTCTTGTTCTTCTCCCGGTTCCCGCTGATCCACATGGAAAGCACGATATTTTCAATTCCCGTGGCATTGGTCAGCAGGTTAAAACCCTGGAAAATAACTCCTATATTTTTCGCCCGGTAGTCGTCACGGTCAATCTTTTTGAGACTGGTGCCTTTATAAAAAACATCGCCTTCAGTGCAAACATCCAATCCGGCAATAAGCGAGAGCAAGGTGGACTTGCCCGCCTCGGATTTACCAACGATTGTATATATTCTACTGCATGAAAAACGCGCATTTACACCTTTGAGAACCGGTTTCTTCGTACCCTCGTACTGGTATGATACATTTTCAAGGGATACTATATCCATGCCTGTTACCTCCTAATTCATTTTCTTCAGACTTTTTTCGTTCCATCCGGCTAATTTCGCAACATCAAACCAGTTTTGTTCCATTTGGCTGATTTAGTCCCATAATACATTCCATCATACGTCCCACAATACGTTCCATCATACATCCCGCCATACTTCCCACTATACTAATTGCGTTCCATCAAAATCTTGATGGGTTCATACTTTGTAATCTTTGTAATGGCAGTCAGTGAAGCAAGAGAAGCAAGAGCTAGTGCTATAACCGCCATCTCTATGATCGTGTCCATACCAACTGAAACATCAACTTGCTCAAGAGGGACGGGTTCTTTTTCTATCGGTCTTCCCAGTAGCACACCACTACCAACCATTGGGCCACCCTGCAAAATACCCTGATTGGCTGCCATCTTCGCATTTTCAATCTGGCCGGCCAGCAATGTATCGCTTACAGGCTGGGCAACAACTGACCCGATCCCGAATCCAATAGCCAGGCATAAAGCGGTAATGATCAGCATTTCAAGCCAGAGTCCCAGCGCAACCTTTTTTTTCTTCATCCCCATTGCCCGTAAAACACCGATTTCATATTTGCGCTCCCTTACCGCGATGGATGAAAGGACCATAAGGATTATGGAGCCGAATATCAAGACCACAATCATAAAGGTTAATGAACCCTTTTTCAGCCCTTCCACCGGGCCGACAACTTTTTGATATCCCGCTTCATCCGTGCTGACAAGGTAGTATTCATCCAGGCCTTTCGCGCGAAGCTCTGCTTCAAAATCCTCCAGCATAGATGGATTTTTTAAGTAATATTTTGCGTTTACACCTATCAGGCTGCCGAAGTTATTAAACATTGTATCAATTGTTGTTAAAATTTCATTCCTGCGATTCAGAGATGAAATTTTAACCTGTGTTGAATACTCTTCCGTGGCGTCAAAGAATATCCCGGTAATTGTTAGCTCCACTGTATTATTCTTGATTTCCTGCTCATTGTTGTCACTAATGCGGATGACGGATGATTTCAGTTTTATCTTGTCGCCGACTTTCAGATTGTTGAGATCGGCCAATTCTTTGCTGATGATACATTCGTTGTCGTTTTCCGGCATCTTGCCTCCCTCCGCCAATTTCCTGTATCCCTTATTGAACTCGTCCCATTGATTGCCTATAAGGGTCATTGTAGGCATAGCATAATCATCCCCGCTTAATGACCCTGTAATAGAATCTATGGCTCTTCCAATAACACCCTGGTTATTGTCCTCGTCGACCGCCTTGATGCCATCACCTGCAACACCGGCTGAAGCAGTAATCACCGCTTCTTTTAAATATTCAGACCTGGCAAAATCCAGGTACTGCTGCGGTGTTATTGCTTTAAATGTAGTTTTTCTTGCAGATAAAACATCATTTATATTCATTACCCTTGTCACTTTTGTCATGTCGGGAGCAATGGTAACTTCACTGCCAAAACGTGACTTGTAGTCATCGATGATGCTGTTGGTAGTATTGTTGATGCACAGGGATATGATTGATACCGTGATGGTGATGAGGATAATGACTCCCATCAAGATATTTCTTCCCTTGTTTCTGCCTATGTTTTTTATTGCATTTACAAAAATATACATTATGATAGCCTCCCTCGCCTTCTTTTTTGTTGCAGATAACATAGTGCGATGCCATCATAACAAATCAAATGTTAATTTATCGTTAAGACCTCGGGAAAAACCATGTAAAAAACCGTTCCACTTGTTTCTCCATTTTCAACCCAGCATAAACCTCCGCACAAATCGCAGACATGCCGTACAAGGCTAAGGCCGATTCCATACCCGTCCTTTTTAAGCTGGCCAACCCTGTACCGGTAATCAAATAATTTTTCAAGTTCTTCATCATCCAAACCCTTACCTTCATCGGATACCGAAATGATTATACTGCCTCTTTGATTGGAGACGGATACATTGATTCGCCCTTTTCCGTGTTTTATGGCATTATTAATAATATTGGCCACCGCCCGGTTGATCCATAATTCTTTCGCCGCTACCTGGTAATTTGCCGAATCATCAAAATCAAAATAGATGTTGGGATATATTTTTCTATATTCATCGCATACATCCGCACATACAAGCGCCGCATCTATGATTTCCATCTTCCCGGAGCTATTTGCCGACGCACTCAATGTCAGTATGTCATCCAGGCTGTCAACCACCTTGTCCACCTCCTTCGTCAATTCGCTGTTGCCGGATAATTGGAGTTTTGCCCGCAAAAGTGACAGCATGTTTTTCTGCTCATGTGTCACATATGAGGACAGCCTCACATAATCAAGGGCATTGGTAGCCAGCCGGTTTTTTATTTCCAAATACGCCTTGGCAATGGCCGGATGTTCGGGCTCCATGCCGCTTCCATTATCAATCCTGGATAACTGCCTTGCCAGCAAGAGCGCCTGTTTTTCCTGCTGCCTTTGTAAGATTTTGGAAAGAACAACGGCGCCTGCAACAAATATAAAAATGATTATGATTAATAAATAGGGTAAATCTTTAAGTATTGCAGACAAATACATATTTTCGATTTGTTTCTTGCCAATAAACCCGATTATGGTACTTAACGGTATTGTTGCCGAGCCTTTTTCGAGGGATGAAATAATATAATTATTATCAAGATTAGCCAGGTAACCCGGCAAACCCAGCCGTGGCGCCGGGATAAACTTGATATATAATATAAAGGCTGCAATTAAGAATGATGTTATAACAAAAGAAAATATCAAAAGCGTCCCGCTTAAGCCCGTCATTTTTATTCTTCTTTGCATAGCCGGTACCCCTTTCCCTTGATTGTGATAAGCAAGCCTTCCCCGCCTGCTGCAGCCAGCTTTTTACGCAAATTTGCTATGTGAACGCGGAGGACGGAAGAAAAAGGGTCAAAAAACTCGTCATATACGTGTTCAACAATATCCTCGCTTGATACCACATCCGGATGCCGGTTTGCCAGGTATTCGAGAATATCAAATTCTTTTGCCGAAAGAGATATTTCAAGCCCGTCAACATAAGCTTTTCTTATGTGGGGATCAATTCGAATACGTCCGATGTTTATTTCGTTTTTCGTCCGCCCGTATGAGCGCCGGATGACTGCTTTTATCCGGGCTTTAAGCTCCACAAAGTCAAAGGGCTTTATGATGTAATCGTCTGCGCCGCTGTTGAGACCGTGCGCCCGCTCCGCCACCGCATGGCGGGCAGTAATAATTATGATGGGGGTGTGTAGCTCCTGGTCTCGTAAAAAAGCCAAAACATCGAGCCCGTCCTTATCAGGCAGGTTCAAATCAAGTAAAATCGCATCATACCCATTCGCAAGCGCTTTTTCTTCGCCCTCAATGCCGGTATTTGATATGTCAACCGTAAATCCTTGCTCCTCCAAGCCCTCCTTCATTATAAGGGCAAGTTCCTTATCATCCTCAATAATCAATAAGCGCATGAACCGCACCGCCTTCCCACAGGATACCAATAATAACATATATTATGTAATGTTAATTTAACGTTAAGAACAGAAGCGATTCGTAGATAAAGCACAATCGGTCAAGTGCAATCGGTTAAGCACAATTGATTAAGTACATCCAGTTAAGCACAATCGGTCAAGCACATTTGATCAGGTAAGTGCAATTAGTTAAGTACAATCGGATACAAGCCGGCCATAACGCCCTGTTCATTTACACTTTTTTCTATGCTTTTTTCCTTTATGCCTTTTTCCGCGCTTTTACCAGCAGGAGACTGGGCTTATGCAGTTCACTTGCATATGAAGGCAGCCGGTCGACCAGTTCCTCGCCGGGCGCCGGTTCAATCATCTTTCCGATTGAAAAACCGGCTGCAACCAGGCTATTCACAATTTCGGAAAAAGTGCGGTGATATTTAATTACACCTTCCACGATCCAGGTCGTTTCACGCTTGCCGCTCCTTTGGTAATCAGAAAGATTATAATGCAATCGCTCGCCCTTTTCATTCTTTGTCCAACGCGGGCCTTTCAACGGGGCTGTAGTAAACGGGTGCTCCTGGGAGAAAATAAAACAACCGCCAGGATTCAACAAATCAAAAACCTGGGCGCAAAGCTTTCCAAAATCCTCGATATAATGAACCGCGAGGGAACTGAATACAACATCAAAGCTTTCTTTTATGAAAAGCAAATCGCTCATGTCAGCACGTATATATTCAACCCCGCTGGTTTCGCGTTTTGCAACCTCGAGCATTTTTTCAGATATATCCAATCCGACCACTTTAGCGGCACCAAGCCGCAGGAATTCAGCGCAATTTTCTCCATAGCCGCAGCCTAAATCCAGGACGGAGAGGCCAGTTAAATCCGGTGCAAGCAAAAATAGTGCGGGCTTTTCCAGCAGCAGGTTAATATTATCCGGGTTTTCACGCAGTTTTTTATACCCGTCAAAAAAGACCTGGTTATCATATATGTTTTGCGAATTGTTTTTCAAGTCGCCATCATCATTAACATGATTGAGCACATCCAAGATAAAGCCGGTTTTTGAGTTGGTGTAAAGAACCCGGTCGCCGTTAACCTCATTGATTAGCCTCATCTTCAACCTGCCATATTCCTCTGCAATCCGGGGATTCTTGAGAAGTGCATTTCGAAAGCAGGTTTGCCTTTGGTACTCCTTGCTGTCCTTGGGACATACATAAAAATGATAATCCATGAAATCATCGGGTATTAAACGTTTAAAAGTCTCGCGTTCTTTTATGCCTTTATCACCCTCATGTCGAAAACCGATTTTTTCAAGACGCGACACGACCTGGGGAAATACCTCGTAGGATTCTATTACCGCAACAAGATCAATAATGGGCTTGGCACACAAGCCGGGCACCGAAGTGCTGCCGATGTGCTCAATCTTAATTACCAGGTCGCCGATATGCTCCATAAGAAAATCGCGGATACGCTCGAATTCAGTTTTCCAATTCGGGTCATAGGGCAGGATAACCAACGTATTTGGCAGTTTAGGCATCTTGCACATTCCAGCTCCTTTCTCATCCGTTCATGGCGTAATAGCAATAGTACCTATATCATCTATAATATCTATAACAGCAATAATATCTATAGCATCAATAATATCTATAATACCACGATTAATATTGTCATGAAACCTGTTCCTTTGTCCTTAACTCTTTCAGTCTTTTCTTGCCCAGATAGTCGCCCGGTGCATTGATTCGTCAAGCGGTTCATGGATAGGCTCATCGGTATAATTCTTATATGATCTCTCTATTGTTAAGCCGGCTTCGCTGAGCCAACCATAAACCTGCGCTTGCGACGGTATATGCTTGTGCCACTGTTCCGAGAAGGCAATAAAAGACTCACCGTTATTAGCCTTGATCTCCCAATGCCTTGTTCCGGTACATATACGGGTTACGGGGTCGTAGACTGAGCCATAGCTAACTGTACGTCCATAAGTTCCTATATCGTCCGTACCATTGAAATAACTGCTTTCCCCTGACCTGTTAAAGATACGCGCCGGGTCATAGTGAAGGTCGAAGTCCAGGAACAGGTGCCCCCCATTCTTAAGTGCAAAAGCTGCTTTGTGAATTACGACTTGCTGAGCCTGCGCATAATCCATGCCAGTTTCTCCTGTTTCTATGTTTATAAGAAAGTTTCCTCCTAAAACGACCACATCAAAGCCCGTCCCCCAGTCAGAGGTCAATGCATTAGCCGTGTAACAGGTGATGTTGCTCATTCCTTTCATCCTGCGATAGCATCGAAGCAGCATGTGCTCATCGGCATCAAAGCCGGTGACCGTATGACCTGCTTGGGCAAGCGGTATGCAGATTCTGCCGCCGCCGCAAGCCACTTCGAGAATTTTTTGCGATGAGCCATCGGTATGCTTTTGCAGTATACTTAATAAGAATTCGACATCGTTGGTCTGGTTCTCCAGTTGTTCATAAATGTAAGCGTACCAATATTTCGCAATAAAATCCCTATTCAAAATAACCCCTCCTTAAATTTTCCGTTTTTCTTCATATTCTTGCTCCATTTAGCAATACCTTTTTGCCATTGCTGTTTTTGACGCAAATACCCTGCCTTGTCACCGGAATATTTTGCTTCACACTTTAGTTTCAGATAGCTCTCCCAGCGCTCTCTCGGAAGCTCTCCGTTTATAATCGCCGCTCTAACCGCACAGCCCGGTTCGGCCTGATGACGGCAATCGTTAAACTTGCATCGTCCAAAATAGCTCTCCACGTCACAAAATGCTTCATCCAGGCCAGCTCCTACATCCCACATCTCAAGCTCCCGCATGCCGGGCGTGTCGATAATCATGGCCCCGCCAGGAAGCATAATAAGCTGGCGGCGAGTAGTCGTATGGCGGCCCCTGGAATCATCTTCGCGGATTTCTTTTACCGCCATGATTCCCTGTCCTGCAAGTGCATTAACAAGGCTTGATTTGCCAACACCGGATGAGCCGAGAAAGACAACTGTTTTTTGTGGCTTCAAATAATCATCTTTCAATGTATCCAGCCCGAAACCGGTTATTGCACTGATCGCGTACACACCAATTCCTGCTGCAACCCTTTGTGCTGCCTGCATTTGACTGGAATAATCCTCTACCAGGTCGGCTTTTGTCAGTACGACCACCGGTATGGCCCCAGACTGCCATGCCAGGGTAACATAGCGTTCCATGCGCTTAAGGTTGAAGTCATGATTTAGCGATTGCATGATAAATACATAATCAAAGTTTGCGGCAACTGCCTGCTCCCCCCGTCCGGGCGAGGGGTCACTCCTGGAAAAGAATGATTTTCTATTTAGAGTTTTTACAACCTGGCTGTCACCACTCGGGTTATAATTTATCAGCACAAAATCGCCTGTAGTTGGGAAATCCTCCAATCCTCCATAGTAATATATGCTTGATTTTAACCTGCCAAAGGTATGCCCGTATTCACAAACAAGCTCGTACCTTTCCTTGTGAACAGCTGTAACGCGCGCCGGAGCGCCAACAGCATCTTCCGGCATCATTGTCGGGATAAACCCGTAATCTGTCAAATCCAATTTTAAACCCTCCAGTATTTTTCAGTATTAATGTATTGTTAAAAGTACAAGTAATCACATTCATAAATCAACAACCTCCTTTCGATTTTGAATAAAATATTGAACAACAGAATAGGCCAAAAACTGCAAAAATATAAAAATACCGCAGAAAGCAGCCTTTAGTCATATCTGCAAACTGCGGTCAAACTACGGTTAAACTACGGTTAAGTGGCAGTTTATAAATAGCTTATTAATAAGTGTCCAAACATGCAAAAGGCACACCTATTCGATGTGCCGCATATTTGATGTACCTGTAAGAATCTGCAGTATTCACGAAAGGTTACTTTGCTAATTATCAAGGCAAAGCAAAAATCAGGCATCCATAAGGCCAAACGTGATATCATCTGAAATTGCAGCATTGAATGAAATTGCAATTTCACATGGGTCTTACATGATTTTTTTCTCTGCCGCTATTCAGTTTTAAAATACAATCACCTCGTATAAAGCCGTCATAAATGCATTTCCCCTTTCTTGCCTGCATTCAGCAGTTACTGATAAACATATAATACCATAATGAGCTCGAATCTACAACAAGTTATCCTGGATTATTCAACTAAATACTCAAATATCTTGTACAACTATTGACTGCAAGTGCATTGCATATTAATATGTATATAACCTGCAGAAAATTGTATTAATTGCATTTAGTTGAAACCACGGATAAAACCACAAATAAAAACATGGACAAAGCTATAAATAAAGCTATGAATAAAGCAGGATTTAGTGCCATATCCTAATAAAGATGGGCACATGACTCAATTACTGCAAAAATATAAAATTAGAACCGCGATGAAGAGAAGAGTAGGTTGCTGACGTCTTTTACAGAGACCTCCCAAGCCGTGCAGGTCAGCAGTGCATATAATTTAACTTGCTGCCGGCCGGCAAGCTGAGAAGGAGCAAAGAACAGGCAGCTGAAGATGGTCTCGGAGCATTCGCACCGAATCCTTTATTGGGTTTAGGAAAGGTTTAGGCTGCGACGGGCGCTCCCGTTACAGGGCCGGAGTATAACCAGGATTCATTTATCCTGCCGTACTTGCTGAGGTTGCTGCTGTGAAGCATCAACGAATTGGGGTGGTATCGCGAGGCATAACGCTCTCGTCCCCAGGACAATGCCTGGGGGCGGGAGCTTTTTTAATGCAAATTTTAATATGCAGTTTTTTTAGCGCGTATTTGTTTGGCTTGTTTGCTTTGTTTTTTTGCTTACGGAAACATGTTTATCAAATGCATTAAAACTACCAAATGCATTAAAATATGTTAATCCATATCAACTAGAAATGGGGTGTGTTTATGAATGTTATAATCGGAAATGCATGGCCTTATGCAAACGGCTCTTTGCATATCGGCCATATAGCCGCATTATTGCCGGGGGATGTGCTGGCAAGGTATTTCAGGGCAAAAGGCGATACAGTATTTTTTGTTTCAGGCAGTGATTGCCATGGTACACCGGTGGCAATCAGGGCCAGGCAGGAAAACAAAACACCCGCGGAAATCAGTGATTACTACCACAACGAGTTTGTAGAATGTTTCAATCGCCTTGGCTTTTCTTACGACCTATACGGAAAAACATCCAGCGACGAGCATAAAAGCTTTGTTAAAGACTTTCACAAGAAACTCTACGATGGCGGCTATGTGTATGAGAAAAGCACTCCGCAGGCATATTGCAATACTTGCAGGCAATTCTTGCCTGACCGCTTTGTGAAAGGTTTGTGCCCCCATTGCGGCAAGGCTGCAAGGGGTGACCAGTGTGAAGCGTGCGGCAGTGTACTGGAACCTGAAAACCTGCTCCAGGCAGGCTGCATCACATGCGGGAAGTCTCAGAATTCCGGCTCACCAACCATCTTTACCTGGCCATAACCCGCATGAAAGAAGAACTGGAAAGATATATCGAGAGCCACAGCTACTGGAGAAAAAATGCTTACGAGATGTCAAAGAGGTATATCCGTGAAGGGCTGCGCGACAGAAGCCTCACCCGGGACCTGGACTGGGGCATTGATGTCCCGAAGGATGGATTTGACGGCAAGAAAATATATATCTGGGCTGAAAACGTCCTTGGATATCTCTCGGACTGCTGTACACTGTGCCGCCGTCAGGGTATTGATTTCCATGAATCCTGGAATAGCTCACGGCAATATTATGTCCATGGCAAGGATAACATACCTTTTCATACCATTATTCTGCCTTCACTACTCTTAGGCCGCACTGATGTCAAATTGAAGTTTCCCGATGAAATCATATCCAGTGAATATCTAACCCTTGAAGGCAGGAAAATTTCCACCAGCGAAAACTGGGCAATATGGGTAGAAGATATTCTTGGCCGGTACAACCCTGATTCCATCCGTTATTTTCTTATTGCCAACGGACCTGAAAAAAGGGATACAGACTTTCCCTGGAGAGAATTCATCAACAGCCACAACGGGGAGCTTTTAGGCGCTTACGGAAACTTTGTGAACCGCAGCCTGGTATTTATACAAAAATACTTTGAAAACAAGGTACCAAAAGGACAATATGACAGGAAGGACCAGGACATTTTGGACTTATTAAAAAACCATTACCCGCACGTTGGAGAACTCATAGAAAAGGGAAATTTCAAGGAAGCACTGGATACAATCTTTGCATTTGTGAGGACGGCAAATAAATACTTTGATGAGGAGCAGCCGTGGATTACAATAAAGGGCGATGTTGAAAAGTGCAAGAAGACTCTGAATACCTGTATGCAGATTATTGCCAATCTTTCCAATTTACTTGAACCCTTCCTGCCCTTCTCATCGGCAAAAACAAGAAATATGCTAAAGATTGAAAAGGCAGCCTGGCAGTGCATGGAAGTCCCGGCCGGCCTGGAGCTTGGACAAGTGGAAATCTTGTTTGAACGTATTGATAAGAAGGCCATCCAGGGGGAAGAGCTAAGGCTGAGAGGCTTGCGCTAAGGGCAAGCCTTTCCTTACCTTTTCTTCAGTATAATACACAATGTATCCGCTTCGCCTGTATATGGGCTGCCGCAAACATCATCATAAATACTGTGCATTTGAAAACCGAAAGGCGTCACCTCATCCAGCAATGTATGCCTAGTAAATGCCGTGTCCCAGGTAATATATTCGTGTACATCATCCTCCGTGATTACAATGTACTTGTTGCCTCTAACAGTATTGTTCTCATAATAATACTCACCTTCCAGGCATAAATGCGGTTTGCTGCTCCAAAAACCGCCCTTTTCATGATATGACCAAGATGTGTGATCTTTCCTGTCTCTATGGGTTTGCCCGGTGAAAACATCAAAAATGAACAAGCCGTTGGGTTTGAGCGCTTGTTGTACCTTGGACAGCAGTATTTCCCTTTCACCTGGAATCAAGGCTGCGTAATCACAGTATATCAATGTAGTAGCATCAAATTCCCCGGTATAATCCATCTCCAAGTAATCCTTGTATATATATTTGGTCTTAGTGTCATGTTCTTTTGCATAAGCTATCGATCGCTTGGAATAATCAATACCGGTTACATCATATCCTGCATCCGAAAAACGTTTGGTGTAGAGACCCGGCCCACAACCCAGGTCAAGTATTTTGCTGCCTGCCGGTATAATGCTTGTAAGCCATTTCACTGAACGTTCAATATAACTGTGCTTGCGGCTTGCTGTATTCGAATCAGGATTAAGATGGGCTTCGAGCATCCCCTTCGAAATATGTTCATCGTCCCAAAACGGCTCATAACTGCGCTGCCAGAGAGCAGGTTTTTGTAAAAGCAAAAACAATTTGTTTATCATGATATTTGCCTTTCCTTGCATCAATCTTGTCACTCCAATCAACACCCTAATCAATCTATACTCCACTCGAATATATTCACAAATCGAAGACCCTCCTTGTAAAGGTCATGCCACTCGGGCAGGCGGGCCGTACGGATAAACTTTGCACCAAGCTTTTCACATGTGCGCCTGGAAGCTATATTGGTTGGACTGTTGGTAATTAATACCTTTTTCATTCCGTGAGTGCGGATGACCGGCACAAGAAGCCGGCATGCCTTGCCTGCGCAGCCATGCCCGCGGTGCTGTTCATCGACGCTGTAGCCAATTTGACCGCCATAATACAGGCTATCCGTATAGCCGACACGCAAATTGATCATACCGACACGGTTGTTGCCGCGGCGAATTTCAAACTTGTAAGCCGGAACCCATTTCTTTTCCGGTATGGCAGGCTTTTTGGCGGTACAAACAAGCTCTATCTCGCCATCAGTTAAATCCGGTACATCAATAAAATCTTCAAAGATAACCGGCAGGGAGTTATAATAAGCTATTTCCTGTTGGATTTCCCATTCATCCCTAAGGATCGCATATAAATACTCATCACCATACTTTTTGTCCGAGAACTTATTGGCCGGTCCCGCCTCAAGAAAGCACCCTTCTCTGCGCATACCTATGTTTTCCATAACACGGTATGAGCCGTAGTTTTCCGTATTACAGCGGGCTATTATTCTGTGCAGTCCTAGTTCAACAAAACCGAACTCCACTATACGCTTACCCATCTCAGTGCCGAAACCTTGTTTCCAGTAGCCCCTGTGTAAAATCCAACCGACTACTGCTTCATCCTTTCTCGTAATAGTTAAATTGCATGCACCGATAAGCTTTCCGTTTGACTTCAGCACAGCCGCATATTGATAATTTTTACAGGGATTTTCCCTTGAATGAGCAATAGCTTGCAAAATAAATGCCTTGGTATCAGATTCATTATTTGGACCCCAAATCATATACTGAACATTCTCAGCAACACTTGCATAAGCATGAACTGCTTCAAAATCGGTTTCCTCGAATGGACGCAAAATCAAGCTCTCTGTTTCAAGAATTTTCATAACCCCCATCATTTTCATCTCCACCTTAAAAAACTGTTAATTTTTTTGATAAAACCTCTTGATTTTCATTAGCTGATCTTTAGCTGGTCTTTATTACTTTGTTGGTGTTATATTCTTATTGCTCTATTGTTGTTTTATTAATTGCTTTATTGTTGTTATTTTATTTTTATGCTGGTGTGTATCGACGCTGCTTACAAGCATGCATATCCTTTAAAGTACAAAATCCCGCAGAAATCACTCTATGTGACTCCGCGGGATTTCAGATTTCATAAGGGCAAGTCCCCTGCTATGTTTTCCCCACGTGTAAGGCTTTTATGCCCCCATGCAGCTCAAGCCTAAAGCTCTTATGCATGCTCACAATTTTCCTATGCATACTCACGGTTTAAAATATTATCACACGGCAAACCTGGATTTGTCAAGCACAATTGGTTCATTGAGTCAATTGATAGAGTCAATTTTTTGAGAGATTGGCTCAATCCTAACCTTGTTAACTTCAATAAGTAAAAAAGCATTTTATATTCTCTTATATCCCCCTGTATATTCCTTATTAGCTTAAATCCTGCAATAATCTTTGCAATTCATCTACTGGGATTTTAGTAATCCTGCTAATTTGCTCCATATCCATTCCTTCAGCAAGCATGTTTTTGGCAACTTCCAGTTTACCCTCCAGTTTACCTTCTAATCTACCTTCAAGTTTTACTTCCTTTATTTTCTTCCGTAATGCTATTTCTACAGCATACACCATATTATCAACCTCCACGGTTTCATCTATTATTTTCGTTATTTCTCTGGCATTTTCTTCTGCCATACTGCGCGTTACTACATTTTTCAGCCAATGCCTAAATAGGTTTAAATCCTCCTCGCTTAATTTTCCAAGCAGATCTATAAGTTTTCTCAGTCTTTTTATTATCTCATCAAATTTGGGCTTTTGGTCTATGTAAAATACTGCACCTATCAGGTTCCCCAGTTTTAATAATTCTTCTTCAGTATATCTTGCTACATCAAATAGTATATATTTAAAGTCTATCATATAGTCATCGAACAATTCATTTGCTGCAAGTATCGCCCTGAAAGTTCTGCCTGCTTTCCACCTATACCTGCCGTTATATAATACAGCAGGGATTATTACAGGCAGCTTAAAATTCTTTCCTTTTCCGATTAACTCCATTTCTTCATTGTTATTGTCATTATCTTTATCTTTTATCTTGCCCAATGAATCCTTTTTGGCCTTTTTCCTTGCTTTCTCCGTATCTTTTAAAATGGTGCGCCATATTTCCAGCATGTATTGCAGCAACCTGTATGGCATTTGATAATCTACAGTGCTTTGTAATTCAAGCAGGATATAGAAAAATACTTCCTTTCCGTCAATCCTAACCTTGTATATCACATCAGCTTCTTTGTCCTTGAAATCCGGCAGTATAAAAGATTTATTTATATATTCCACGCTATTCTCATCTATTCTATCTACCCAGCTCTTGTCCAGAAAACATCTTAACAATTGGATAAATATCCTTTTGGTTGACAAAAGATATTTATATCCCTTATCATGCTTGTTTCTCGGTGCCTCATATTCTGTATCAGGTTCCAACACCCACAGGTATTCCATAACCACACCCCTATTCTACACTAAATTGTAAATAATTTCAATATTATTATAGGCAAACATATGTTCTGTGTCAAGAAAAATTTGTAGTTTATTGTTAAAAATGTAAGGGAAAAGCAGGGTTATCGATCGGTTGAAAAGGTGCCTTCAATTTGAATGATTTCATATGGTTTAGCTGATATGTTTGATTCTCCAACATAATGAGAATCAAGCAAAAACCGGCTATAGTATGTTATAATAAGCTTTATGACATTTGAAAGCTTTTTTTAGAGAGAATTAAGCCAGAACTGGATTTAGGTGTGCCAAAATGCATCATTGAATAAATGAATAAATAGGACCAGACTAAATTTAGGCATACCAAAACACATCATTGAATAGGATAAAGATGAAAAATCACTTGAAAGTGGGTTTATAATAGTTTAGAATTAGTATAATCTAAATATGGTTTAGAATTAAAATACTTTATAAAAATATTAAAAATCGATGAGCAGGGAGAGTATTTCTAAGCTGAAGTCTCAGAGAGCCGCTGATGGTGGAAATGCGGTACGGAAGCTTGGAAGGAATGGGCCTGTGAGTGCAGCCTGAAGCAATAAAGAAGCAATTCACTTGTGTGTAGGAGCTGCCGGGAATCCACCCGTTATCAACAGGACACAGATGATAGTCTGTGAAATAAGCTGGGCTGTAATATTGCAATATGTAATATTAATATGCCAATTTGGGTGGCACCGCAGAAGATACCTTCTGTCCCATAGGATTCTCAGGGATAGAAGGTTTTTTTAATTTGCCAGGGAGGTGATGCATATGGAAGATGGCTGGTGGAGGCTTTTTGTGAATCAACTTCATTTAATGTTTGATTTAATATGCAATTTAATATTTGAATGGAGGTATTGTGATGAACAAGAAAAAAAGAATCCTAACCGGAGACAGGCCAACATCCCGTCTCCATATCGGTCACTATGTTGGCAGTCTTGAGAACAGGGTAAAACTCCAGGACGAATACGAGCAATTTATTATCATTGCTGATGTTCAAGCTTTAACGACTCATTTTGAGCATCCCGAAACCCTTAAGCAGAATGTATTTGACCTCTGCATTGATTATTTGTCTGTAGGAATTGATCCGGAAAAATCATATATCTTCATCCAGTCAATGGTTCCACAGATTGCAGAATTGACATTATTCTATTCCATGTTTGTAATGGTTAATACACTGAAACACAATCCAACAATTAAAACAGAAGCTGCACAATATGGGTTTAAGGATTTAAGCTATGGATTTCTTGGATATCCGGTTAGCCAGGCAGCAGATATTACATTCTGCAATGCTGACCTGGTTCCCGTGGGAGAAGACCAGATCCCGATAATAGAAGTGACACGAAAAATAGTCCGCAGGTTCAACAGCCTTTACAAGCCAATCTTAAAGGTGCCTGAAGTATTGCTTGGCTCCTGTCCAAGACTTGTGGGACTGGATGGCAATGCAAAAATGAGTAAAAGCATGGGTAACGCAGTATTTCTCTCAGATGATGAGGAAACCATTTTTGCCAAAGTGAAAACAGCCGTCACTGATCCCGCAAGAGTGACTCTTAAAGATAAAGGAAACCCTGAAGTCTGCATTGTAAATGAATATCACAAAGTTTTCAATTCGGACGATTACGATAACATTTGTTCAATGTGCCGCAACGCTGCCATCGGTTGTACTACTTGTAAAAAAAGGCTTTCTGAAGTACTAAACACACTTTTATCCCCAATAAGGGAAAAACGGAAATACTTGGAGGAAAAGCCTGAATATGTAAAAAATATACTCATCTACGGAAGCGAAAAAGCAAGGACTGAAGGAGCGAAAACCCTAGAGAAAATCAAAGAAGCAATGAGTATCCAGTATTTTTAATCGAGTAGGAGGTAGGTGATTATTTCACCTACCGACCTCTCACACCACCGTACGTACCGTTCGGTATACGGCGGTTCAGTTAGGAATTAATGTACTAATAGGTACCTTCTCCTAAGCCATTCATCCAATCCTTTTACCAGATTGCCCATATCCGCAATCCCAAAATAGTTAACCCATCTGGTTATTATCTGTTTGAGCTTTGTTATTCTTTCTTCCGTGCTCATTGCATTGCTCCTGCCGGTAACCTCTTTGAGCTTTATCTTGAGTTTCTTTACGGATTTGGGGTGCACTCTTATTCTGGTTTCACCATTCTTCAGGTAGAACGAGAACCCAAGAAACTTGAGTTTCCATGGCCTATCCACTACGCTCTTTTCCTTGTTTACCTTGAGCTTTAGCTCTTCTTCAAGAAATCTCGTAATGCTTGCCATTACCCTCTCTGCCGCTTTCCTACTCTTTACGTATATATTGCAGTCATCTGTATACCGGCAGAATTTCAGTCCCCTCCTCGTCAGCTCCTTATCCAGTTCATTCAGCATTATGTTGCTCAGAAGCGGTGAGATGTTACCTCCTTGTGGCGTCCCTTCCTCTGTGTCTATGACTACCCCGTTTATCATGACTCCTGATTTTTGGTACTTCCTTATCAAGGATAGTACCCTGCCGTCCTTTATCTTATTCGATAAAAGACGCATAAGTTTGTCATGGTTTACCGTGTCAAAGTACTTTGCAAGGTCTATATCTACTAACCAGTTGTATCCTGCGTCTATATATTCCTTGCATTTCCTTATGGCTTGGTGAGCATTCCTTCCTGGTCTGAGCCCATAGCTGTTATCTGAAAACTCTTCTTCATATATCGGGGATAATACCTGGGCTATGGCTTGTTGTATCATCCGGTCAAGCACTGTGGGTATTCCTAATAACCTTACCCCTCCGTCAGCTTTGGGTATCTCTACCCTCCTTACGGGCTTGGGACTGTACGTCCCATCCATGATTGCCTGCCTGATTCCTTCTCCATTTTCCTTCAGGAACGTCAGAAGTTCATCCACCGTCATCCCGTCGACACCTAGTTTCCCTTTATTTGACCTCACTTTCTTGTATGCCTTGTTCAGATTGTCCCGGTCAGCTATTTTCTCAAGCAGTCCCTTGTCGTACCCTTTTCCATCGTTTGCTTCCTCTTCAAACGTGGAGGAAATACTCGACGCTCCTGCATTACCTTCGAGTTCCACTCTATTCTCTTGCAGGTAGCCTTCTTTATGAAGTTGTCTGTTTTCATCGCATTCCCTCGTGTCTTTCAAATTCCACAAACCTCCTGCTGTTCAGCCCTTCCCAGATTGTACGCGTCCATTCTGGTACTATGGCCTCTGCTGACTTCTGACTGTTCAGCCGTACATCACTGCACGGGTTGCTTTCTGGAAATTCATCCATTCAGCTTGTCAGTCAGACCTCCACGGGTAAGCGCGCGTCCTTTCATCCCATATACCTGCAGCATCTACACCATAAACCTCGGATAGCATTGGGCTTCGTTTTGTTACGCAAATTTGCCCGGTTTATGTATGCCTCATATGCTGTTCCTGTTCGTCAGGCCAGGATTTTGCCTCCGGCTTCCTTCAGATTCCACCTCACGATGGACACCCTTGCCTTTGGCTAACGGTTGGTGCTATCAACCCCCGTAACGGACTTTCACCGTCTAGGCCGCGTGCATGCCGCGCGCACACAACAAGGCGCCTAATCATCCGCTAGGCGCCTTGTTGTAAAGCATAATAAAAGCACCTGGTTTCCTAGGTGCTTATTTGTAGATATAAAAATACCACCTACCTTCATTCATGATAGATGGTATTAATAATCTTTTATTTGATTGTGTTCACAACTGTCACAGTACTTTAAAGCAACCTCTCTTTCAATTTTGTCATCTAAAGCTTCCATTTTCATCATACCATAAGCTGCATTTGTGATATCATAACAGTAACCGTCATTAATGATACGATTCAATAAAGGACACATATATTCACTTGACATATTTGTCTGCCACCTCCATAATCGCTTCGGCACTCTTATCGTAATGGCTTCTTGGAAATGCCGTCTTAAGAATGCCGCCCTTGATAATAATTACTGACGCCCCTTCATTAGAGTAGTAAGCATTTTTTGTGTTTTTAGCCTGTTTAAACATAACCTTTGCATTGACGATATATCCTTCGGCATCATTAACTGATATGCCCCGACTTTTCATCTGTATTTCTGCATGTTTATCTACTTCAAGTATTTTTATTGAAATAGGCTTAACAGCAGTACCTATCTTTTTATTGACTGTGCCCTTATCCTTTAATTTCTGAATCTCTTTATTGATTTCGTAATATAACTTATTGCTGTCAGGATATTGTTTTTTGTATTGATAGAAGCTCTTTAAATCTTCAAACCCTGTAATATAATTATACTTCAATTCCTGGAATTCATCAAGAGACTTAACACCTAAATCATCACCTAGTACTTTCTTATATTCCTCATATTGTCTCTGATCCGAATATCTATTCTTCCATTTCTTTTCCGCCAGAACAGCCTCCGGATTATTCCTGACATACTTATCATACCATTCTTGATATGTCATATTTGCAGGTACTTCATAAGTTTTCCCCGTTGCTGGATCCCTGGCTATCCTTGTGCCAACCTCATCTTTATCTTCGTAATATGGTACTGTTGTAGTCCTGCAGAATGGATGAAAAGGCGGGTAATTTACACCTACTACTGCATCTTTGACATTATGTATTTGCCCGTCCTTTTCCCTGCAAATGTCAGATGTTTTGATATCCAGAGTAGCTACTATCTTGTACTTTTTCACACCATCTTCTTTATAGGCCGCCAAGGTTCCCTGTTCAATAATAAAGCTGCTCTCTGTGTGGAGCAGCCTGTACGCTTCGTATTCTTTGGTCTGAAACCGCTTGGCAAGATTCGAGACCATATCTTTCGGTGGTCTGCCTTGCACTAACATTGTTGTGATATCCTCGCCCAATACCTGCAGCATATGGTCTTTTTGCTTCCATATCCGGGTAGAAAAATTGGCCCCATTCCAAGGATAATTTATCAATGCCTCCACGGTTCGAGGATTCACCTGTGCAAAGCCTTGGTGAAAACCATGATACTGGTCTATATTGAACCAGGTACGGTAATAACTATCAGAATAAACTTCTTTCAGGGCCTCTTCTCCTTTTAGCTGATACTCGATTGCATACAGCCGCTGCAGCAAGGCATCAACCTGTTTTTCAAGTGCTTGGTATCGAGTAATCCTGGCTTTTATTGACATGTTATTGAGTTCCAGGTTATACTCGCCCATATGCTCCTGGACTTTTGCGATAAAGTCTTTCAATTCACCTATCTCTGCTTTATCAAGCAATTTTTGAGCCTCAGCAAAAGTAACCTTATTTTCTATTGCATACCGCACATAAAAATCACTAATAACGCCTTGAATTTCCCTTTTGGCCTGTTCAAACGCTTTTTGCAAACCCTTGTAATATGCTTTTACTTTCTTTTCGCCTGCCAGAAAGGTCAACTCCTGGCGTTTCTCCCAGTATGATTTTGGCATCATTCATCACCAGATCCCTCGCCGGACCCTTCTCCAAACATAGGAGGTTCATCTGTCTTTCGCTCTTTTTCTATCTGCTTTAGTTCCTCCTCGATATCTTCAATCCACGGATGATTAGAAATGATTGTCTTGTCAGAAATAAAGCCTTTGCTCTTCTGGCAATCTTCAATGACTTCACTTTTATTAAAAATAATATCACGGTTAAACACAATAGTTATTTCTTTATCCGATACCGGCTGTTTGGTTATTTCATGGTACTTGTTTACAAAATAAAGCAGTTGCTCAAATCCCCACTTGAACCATTCTTCAAGGGTATTACATTTGAGATCCAGGCCTGCATAAAGAAACCTGAGAGCTATACCAGAAGGGGCATTGCCTATCTTGTCCTTATCTTCATCTACGCCCTGGCCAAAGTCGAATATGTCTTTTTTAAGTGCTTCCTAATGCTTTTCTGCTGCGTCAATATTTATCGTGCTTTCAATCTTATCAACTCCTCTATCTTCATCTACCTTAATAGCCCTGTAATATGATAAGTCCCTCATGAAATCGCTAAGGCTTTCTCCACCATATCCCCGGAGTGCAAATATTATATTTTTAACTTCCTCAAGAAAGTTTGAAATGTCAGACCTGGTTTTGTCGTAGTCGTCTATGAGTGTTCTGATAAACCGCAGATCGCAATTCCTTATCATTGTTCTTAAACGGAATAAAAGGTACCCGCTCCCATGTGCCCAGCTTACCATCAATTGTGAAATGGGGCAGTAAGTTTCCTTCTCTTTCTCCGTTGAGATATTTTTCAGCATCCAGGATAACCTTTCCGTCTTTTATCTCGTAATACTCAACCCCGTCAGGCTCATGGTATTCAATTTTTGTTACTACCTTTTTTTCTTTGCCTTCATAGATTTCCACATCATAATACCGGATAAATGCCTGCAGTTCTTCATGATCGTTATCAATCCATAAAGGGATACACTGTTCCGATGGAATTTTCATCGTTTTAAATTCTCCCTCTGCATTAATATATACATGAAGCCAGGCTATTCCCTTATTGCTTGCCTCGGTACCCAATTGAGCAAGCCTTTTTTGGAATCGCTTGCCCAATGTCTGCTTCACAGCATCAAGGTATTTTTCATCTTCACAGGTCATAGTGAGAGGTTTTAACAGCAAGTAGTTAATCTTGTCGTCTACCAAATTGTGCATGAATCCATGTGCCAATCGATTATTTGCCTTGGTTTCATCCACAACAGGCTGTTCATTTTCATAACGCACCATTTTCCGGTTCAGGATGTCGTTCTCCACTATGTAGTACCTCTCACCGTCAAGCATCAGTTGCCGTTCTTTTGATGCATTGAACTCATCTATGAAAATTTTTATAATCTCTTCCCTGGTAAGCATGTTAACGTTGTTGTCAAAAATTATCATTATCTTATCTCACCTCACTTTAACACCTGGACGCCGATTTTTCCGATATTTTCTGCTATTCCTGTTGTAGCATCCGGCGCATCATCGTGTTGGTTCTTGCCTTCCCGCTGGTATGTCGTCATGGCCTTGTAGTATTCAGGCCACCGGTCTCGCCAATTAACCGGGAAGTATATGTGATCCATCACCCAGGTTGCATGGGAAAGGATCCTAGCTTTTTTGTTCTTACTTTGATGGAACCACTTAATCTTTGTCCTATTAGTCCTGTATTTTTCTTTCAGGATCCTTTCAACTGCCCTGGCAAAGCCACGGCCACCATTGTTACTTTCTATATCAGCCACATTAACGTTATTTTCACATAGCATCTTGGCTGTTGCCGGCTCTGTTTCTTCCATCGGAGCTTTTGTGTACAGTACGTCCAGCACGTAAGCTTCCATGTTGTATTCACCATAAACAATAGCGCATAGATAATCATCACCCTCGTCTGCAGTGTCCACGTAAGCACATATACGCGTGAATAATGGATTCCCGTTTTCGTCCCTTGGAATATCCGTGTAAGTTTTGAAAGAACTATACAACCTCCCTTTGACGTCAATAGGCACCTGTTGATAGTTGGCACTGGCAATATCCTCATTCATAGCCCGAACTTTCATTTCATAGCTTTCACGTGAAAGAATCTCATCACAAAGCATAGTACCGTCATCTTGTAGGGCTTTCATTGTAATGTGTCTAACTTTCCTGCCTTCTTCTTTAAAATGTTCCAGGGCCCTGCCGGCCAGATCCCCGGTAACCCATCGTGTCATGATAATGATTATTTTCCCGCCTTCCTCAAGCCGGAACAGCATTGTATTAGTAAACCAACTCCAGTGCTTTTCTAAAACATTCTCGTTATATGCCTCTTCGTCATTTTTGATAAGATCGTCTATTATCATCAGCGTGCAGCCAAAACCCGTGGCCGTACCCGTAGGTGACGTGGCCAAATAATTGTTATGTCCTCCCTCCAGGCTCCACAAGTTCATGGCGGCATCACCTTGCTTAATTCGTATGCCAGGAAATATGTCACTGTAAATTATTTTATCTTCATCGGCCTTCTTTTGTGTTGGCATACTCCCATGCTTTGTAATCATCAATACCTAGTTTCACAAGATTGTCATGTCTGGTCTTGATTTTCTTCCAGCGTTTCCAGTAGCACATCTGACGGAAATATTTCAATGAGATGATTTGACGGAAGTATTTTAATGGAAATATATTTAACAGAATCATATACATATGATTGAGCGATACAAATTTGATTGAGCAATCACATATTTGATGGGATGACATAAAAAGAAACCCGCAATTTTTATCAATCATTTATTTCCTTTTTATGATATTATATACATACAGAGTAGATCTATATGGGGAGGAATTAAACAGGGAGAAATAAGGAAGTAACCGGCCTTACGCCGGTTGATTACATAAGGAAGCGCAGGCGGCTATGAGTTTGAAACATATATTGAAGAATCTCGCACATACAGCGAGAAAATTTATATACCATTGGAGGGAGAATAATGAAAAAACAGCTTAACATTTCCTGGGACGGTATACAGGATGCGACCGGTTACCTGTTTTCTTTTGCAAAATCATTGTCCTGTGCAGTAAAAAACAGCTCTTGGCCCGAATATGCCGAGGATATTGTTGCAACAAGCGGCTTTGCTTTCCGTATGTGGGTCAGCGCAGACTTATGCCCGTCAGCAACCAGTATTTGGAGCTTTGACTGCCAAAAACCATGGGTGGAAAACGGCGGCCTGCTTTGTGATTATGTAGGACGCTATTGGAACCAGGAGCGTATTGAAAAAGAAAAACGGCTGGAAGCAATTCGGAATGTCAAGTCTTCTATTGACAGGGGTATTCCTGCAATATCATGGGACATCGGTGTCCCGGAATGGGGGCTTATCACGGGTTATGATGATGCCATACAGATGTTTTATACCCTGCCAATCAATGCAGAGAAAGCCGATCCTACAAGTTCAGCCTATAATACCGTGGAAATGCCTTATGATGTCCTGGGCAAACGTGAAATACCGATTCTTTCAGTTTTGACCATAACGGGCAAATCTGATAAAACAAAGGAAGATATTTTACATGGCACGATAAAACTAGCTGTAAACCATCTTAAAGGCGGAGAATGGTGTGACAATGCAAAGGGGCTTGATGCTTATCCTGCTTTAATCAGGATATTTGAAGAAAACCCTGGGTTTGCTGCGTCGTGGAACGCTGAATACTTTCTCGGAACATACGGTGCTTTAAAAGAATACGCTTATAAATACTTTGAAAAAGTTGGAATGATTGAACTGGCGGAAATATACAAGGCTGTATTTAATGCATGGATGGAAGCATTTAAAATTAAGACAAACGAGGATGCAACAGCGGCCGAGGTCAGGGAAAGAATTGCATCATTACTAAATTCCGCATATAAGAATGAAGAAGAAGCGGTTAAGGTAATGGAATCCCTTGCAATATAGGCATACATACCAAATAGGTATACCATACAGGTATGCCATATAGGTATATCAAGTACTTCTATGTTCTATCTCGTTCATTTTTTCATGCAATTCCTGGCACCTTTTCTAACATTTTAATATAAAAAACATTTGCGGATTATAATTTATATAATAACATTGGTTAATCCGCAAGTACCATTTCCATGCAACGCTTTCGCCACAAATGCTCGTATTCCTTGTGGGGCACAATTCTCCTTGCAAGATCGGCCAGGTTATGCACACCTTCCTCTGCCGCGGTTCCAATACTCCTTTTCTCCTATGCACATATCGATCCGGCGGACATCCAGGGCTTCGGGATACATTGCCCTTACTTCCGGCAGGTTCATCCTTTGCAGCCAGCATTCGCCGATGGAGACACCATCCACTTCAACAAGGAAGCATAGTGCGTATCGTGAGTTTTAATAATGCTCATATGTTTCCACCATCCTTCCTTTGAGGAAGTCTTTCGTTTTTATGGATATGGTTATAGATGCTCTTTCCATATTCCCCGCAGTCTATTCTCCACTTTGCAGTTTATGCTCCATTTTGAAACAAACCAATCAACAAACCAATTAACAAACCAATCAATTGCACGCTCACAATATCCGGGACAGTTTTTTAATTGAAATAATATTTCAATAATATTTTATTTTTATATATTAGTTCACTCATTTCACGCACCCGCTTCCCATAACTTGCCGGATAAAATCGCCTAAGTTTTCTTCAGTTACATCCATTGTATCCATGGCTTTTAAGACTTCTCTCACAAACAGGAATCCGCTATCACAACTCCACTTGCAATACTGAGATTTCTCCTGTTTGCTCATACTTGAGAGCCCAATAGTAATGCCTCGAACAAAGCATTCCTCTAAAGCATGAATTTTTGAATCTTCCGAATCATCCCACATGTAGCCATAGGTTATCATTCTCCCTGCGTTAAAGCATTTGTCAGGATTTACTTTAGGTAAAAGAGATACGATTATATTTCTGTGGGCCGTTATAAACGGATGCAAAAACTCATGCAGGATGGAAATCTCAGTAGGATATGTAGTAATGACAACCGTTCTGTCACCTTGTTTTACGAAATCAGCCATGCTGGGTGATTGAAGCAGGTTAGGCGAAAATTCGATGCTATATGGCATGTTTGTAAACTTTTTGATAGCGCTTTCGATGATCCTTATTTGCCTATTGTAATCATTAAGCCGGGCTTGGATTATATCCTGATATCTCTTCCAAAGCTTCGAATATCCAGGATTTTCTTTTATCTGCTTCAACACACCCGGAAGCCCTTTAATCCAATCCCAAAACCAGTCTTCATGGCCTCCAAAACCGCAGCTTTTTATAAATGCTGCATAATCATTAAAAGTATTGAATTCATAGTCTTTGATAAAAAAGCATGCAGCAGAAATATCCGATCCATAAGGCCAGTAGGGATTTATTACATTTGTTGACCGGGCTTTTTTGAAATATTCGACGGCACTGTCTTTGAAACTGGTATTCCTGATATCATCAACCAGGCTCATTATTTCCGTATCGTTTTTATCAGATAATTCATAACCTGAAGCCACCAATCCCACATAGGACATAACCAAATACTCATTTACTCCAATTGATATTGGCATATCACCACTCCTCGTATAATATTATTTGTTAATATATTTCTGCTCGTATAATATTATTTGTTAATATATTTCTGCTTAACTTCCAGTTAATAACTGGAAGTTAAATCGTTCGCTATACCATATTAGTGAACAAGCTGCTGTTTTAG
>JAAZDH010000152.1 GCA_012512865.1 Clostridiaceae bacterium
ATGAAATATTACATTATAAATGCCTTGAAATTTTACGACATGAAGAATGAAAATTTACCTCCCGTCGTTTTCGTAATAATCCTGTTTACTGGCTTTTCAGGGACAATACTGTCCGATTTGCTGGCAAAATCCCTTCCCCTAGAGATTCTATACAATATTATCAGCTTTGTCGTCTTAAACATGGCATCTGCAGTTTACCTCAAGGCTTATCTAAATGAGCTGAGAGGAGAAGTATGCACCTTAAAGGATTGCGCCATTCATGTGCTGGGGAAGTTTTACAAAATCGTACTGGCATACCTGGCATTTTTTATAATTATTGCCATTGGTTTATTTCTTCTTGTTATTCCCGGGATAGTTTTTTGCTTTATGTTTCTTTTCAATACTTGCTATATAGTTGACAAAAATTTCGGGGTCATGGAGGCTTTTAACACGAGCAGGAACCTGACAAACGGCGTGAAAATGGAGTTATTTGCCCTATACGTGGTCTTCAGCCTGGTATTGTATTTCCCACTGTTAATAGTGCTTGTAATTGCCTTGTATACTGCAACGGACCTTATATTTAGTTTTATACTTTCATTTATATCGACCATTATAGCAATTATGCGTCAAAGATTAATAGCCATGGTATTCAAGGACCTTGAATACGGTGTTAAAGAACCTGATTACATGGATATATGATTTAGGGGGTTTTAATATTGGACAAAAATGTCAACCTGGACCGTAGGGATATCTTGAAATACATAGGAGACGCTTCACAGCTTTTTGGAGTTAAGAGCTACCGTTTAATCGGCGGCAAGGCAGACGGGGTAATGGCAGTTGATGTTAAGAATGGTGCCGGGCTGGAATTTACAGTATTGCCCAGCAGGGGGCTGGATATAGCCTACCTTTCATACAAGGGAATAAATTTTAGTTATATTTCCAAGACAGGTATCGTTGCCCCGCAGTATTTCGACAGCACCAAGAACGAGTTTTTACGCAGCTTTTTCGGGGGCTTCCTTACAACATGTGGTTTAAGGTACGCGGGGGCACCCTGCAAGGATGCCGGTGAAGAACTTGGCTTGCACGGGCGGATATCGAATGAGCCTGCGGAGGAAGTATATGCCGGCACCGACTGGATTGATGGTACGGCAGTGATGAAAGTAAAGGGAAAAGTGAGGGAGGCAAAGCTTTTTGCCGAAAACGTGGTGTTACAAAGGGAAATCAGCACATATTACGGGGAAAACAAAATATACATAAAAGATACGGTTGAGAATTACGGGTTCAGGGAAGAACCATTGATGACGCTTTACCATTTCAACCTTGGATACCCGTTGCTTTCAAGCAAATCCTACCTGCTGGCGCCGACAATTAGCATAGTCCCCAGGGATAACGAAGCGGTTTCAGGGCTGGATAACTTTAATAGATTCCAGCTGCCAACCGTGGGATACAAGGAGCAGGTTTTTTACCACAACTTGAAGGCCGACGGGCAGGGGAACACTTTTGCCGCGCTGGTCAACCCGGTACAGCAGCTGGGCGTGGCTATATGGTTTAATAAGAACCAGTTATACAATTTAACACAGTGGAAACAGATGGGCGAAGGAGAATATGTGCTTGGTATAGAACCGTGCAATTGCCACGTGGAAGGCAGGGCGAAGAACAGGAAGGACGGCACGCTTCAATTTATAAAGCCTGGGGAAATAAGGCATTTTGACTTGGAAATAGAAGTATTGGAGGATATTGATAGAATACGGGAACTTGAAGATTTTTGCGACACGGCCGCAATGGCGATGAGCTTCTAGGGCATCTGCGGTTGCCTGCCTTGCCTTTGTGTGACACCACCCCGGTGACACACCCCCGTCCCTGTGTCACATTGCCTGGAGAGATGAAACACTGGGTAATCCCCTGTCTGTCTTGACTGTCTTACCGGTGTCTTAGGCTAGCGGAAAGAAAGGTGGAAGATAAAAGGATGACAAATAACAGGATAGCATTGCAGGAGGAATCATTAAGGTTGCACAAGGAATGGAAAGGAAAGATAGAAGTTATCAGCACGGTGAAGGTATCAAACAAGCAGGAGCTTTCATTGGCATATACACCGGGTGTTGCAGAGCCGTGCCTTGCCATAAAGGATAATGTTGACCTGTCCTATGAATATACAAGAAGGTGGAACCTGGTGGCTGTTATCACCGATGGGACTGCCGTGCTGGGCCTGGGAGATATCGGACCGGAAGCAGGCATGCCTGTAATGGAAGGAAAATGCGTGTTGTTTAAAACATTTGCCAATGTTGATGCTTTCCCGTTATGCGTAAAATCAAAAGATGTGGATGAAATAGTCAGGACCATCAAATTAATATCCGGGAGTTTCGGGGGGATAAACCTGGAAGACATTTCGGCCCCAAGGTGCTTTGAAATCGAAAGGAGGCTGAAACAGGAATGTGAAATCCCTGTTTTTCATGATGACCAGCATGGGACTGCAGTAGTAACCCTTGCTGCCATGCTGAACGCGTTAAAAATAACTTGCAAGGACCTGGGCAATATTTCCGTGGTTATTAATGGTTCTGGGGCGGCGGGAATTGCAATTACCAGGCTATTGCTCGGCATGGGTGTGAAGGATATTGTTCTGTGCGATACAAAGGGGGCAATATATGAGGGAAGGGATAACTTGAATGCCGAAAAAGCTGAAATAGCCAAAATAACCAATACGTTAAAAAAGAAGGGCACCCTGGAGGGTGCTATAAGGGGAGCGGACGTGTTCATTGGTGTCTCCGCCCCTGGAGTAGTTACAAAAAACATGGTGAAAAGCATGGCAAGGGATGCGGTAATATTTGCAATGGCAAACCCTGTGCCCGAGATAATGCCCGGTGAGGCAAAAGAAGCTGGAGCCAGGATAATAGGGACGGGCCGTTCCGATTTCCCAAACCAGATTAACAATGTGCTTGCTTTTCCCGGAATATTCAGGGGGGCCCTGGATGTCAGGGCAAGGGATATAAATGATGAGATGAAGATTGCTGCTGCCAAAGCAATAGCATCCCTTGTAAGCGATGAAGAATTAAGGGAGGATTATATTATACCGGCACCGTTCGACATGCGCGTGGGAAAAACAGTTGCTGCAGCGGTGGCGCAAGCTGCGAGGGAATCAGGTGTGGCAAGAATTTAAGATTGGAGGCAGTGTTAAATGAAGTTTAAAGGTTTTCTTGATGTTTTGGACAGGTGCAATGACGTAAACCAAGCAAGAAAAGAAGCAGGGGAAAATTTTAAAAACTACGGTGTATACCCGCAATCCATTAATGCTTATGAAGGAAGCTGGCTGTTTTTGGCACGTGACGATGAAAAAAAGTCACTGGTTTTATACGGGAAAAACAGTTACTACGATGATTTTGAGGGCTTTGAAACGGGGACTTGCTGCAAACCGGTAAAAATATGTGACCTTGGCAATAAAAATTGCGAGATAATCATGAAAATGTTCCCATTTACAAGGCCATCAAACCACAAGGGCAAAAAGGTTACCATGGGTCTTGGAGACAGGCTTGGTATAGCATCCCCGGGGCATATCCGCCTTTTAAAGAAATTGCCAGTATTCCCTGTATTGGCCCAACAGTCAATAAGGGAATTGAACCTGACCTTCCGCACGTATAAAGATGTATTATGTGCTGCAGCCTGGGCGGTTTTCCAGGAGGGATACACGTCAGGGTACGGAGCTGACGGGGACCACCTGAAAACCCGGGAAGAAGTTGAAATGGCCTTGGAGAATGGTTTTACAATGATAACCCTGGACTGCTCGGAGCATATAGACAATACAGCGGCAGCTTACACGCAGGATGAAGTCGATAAAAAATATGAAGGGTTTTTAAATGAAGAAGAAAGGCAAAGGCTTGAATCAAGGTACATGGGAAAAACCATAAAGCTTAAATGCGGTACAATCCTTAATTTCAGCTGGCAGGATTTCAAGAGGATTGTACTGGTATACTTGAAAGCCGTAAAATATACAATTGACATATACAACAAGGTTATAAAGAATTGCGGAAGGGATATCGATTTTGAGATGTCCATAGATGAAACCTTGACATCCACCAGCCCGGCCGCCCATTATTTTGTAGCTTCCGAGCTTTTAGACGGGGGGGTGGAA
>JAAZDH010000153.1 GCA_012512865.1 Clostridiaceae bacterium
GGCCAAAAATCGTGTAAATAAGTGAAACAGGTGAAAAAATCGTATTGTTGACTTTGGTTGAAAAGATACGATATAATTATACTGTGCTTTGTACTTGGTTTGATAAAAAGTCATGATAAAAACACGATAATGCATGCACAATTTACATCATCGGAGGGAGGGAAATACGTGTCTGAAGTAAGGGTTAGAGAGAATGAATCGCTCGATAGTGCCCTTAAAAGGTTTAAAAGGCAATGCGCCAAAGCCGGGGTATTGGCCGAGGTAAGAAAAAGGGAGCACTACGAGAAGCCTAGCGTAAGAAGAAAGAAAAAGTCTGAAGCCGCTAGAAAAAGAAAGTACAGGTAAGGTTGTATACCAACGTTTCCTTGAAAGTTCTTGGTGCTTTTTACTCCTGATGTTACCCCCAACGATGATGTCAAAGAAATAATAAATAATCCCATGCTTGTGACAAAAAGCTGTTATTAGCAGGTGGAGAGAATAGAGCGGATGGAAAGAGTAAACAAGTGGACAGAAAGAACAAAAAAGAAGCGGATGGAAAGAGCAAAAAAAGCAAGAGAAAGGATATGAATATGAATAAAAGCCCGATAGGTAGAGAAAAACATCGGGCTTTTATTAACTTCATGCCGGGGAATCCTGAATAAGGAGGCTGGATAAGGAGGATTGCCTTTAAAGGAGGTTTACCTTTAAAGGAGGATTGTTGGAGGAGGATTGCCTTTATGGAAGCGTTAAAAAAGATAACCATTAATTTTGCTGACGGGAGCAGCAAGGAAGTTGCCCGGGGAACTTCATTACTCGACTTGAGCAAGAAATACCAGGCTAAATACTATTCCTCGATAATTGCAGCAAAAGTGAACAATGATATCAAGGAATTGGATTTCTGCTTAGAGAACGATTGCAAGGTCGAGTTTATTGATTTGACGACCGACGACGGCATGCGCATTTACAGGAGAACGCTGATATTTATCCTTGCCAAGGCGGTAAACGATGTTTTCCCTGACAGAAAAGTGGTTATCAATCATTCCGCCGGTACGGGATTATATTGTGAAATCTTTGGAGAAAGGGAGCTTTCAGCGGATGATGTAAAGCGCATAAAAACAAGGATGCAGGAAATCATTGATATGCACATGGCTTTTGAGAAGGTGATCATACCTGTTGAGGATGCAAGGGAAGTATTAAGGGAGAAGAACAAAATAGATAAGCTCCGCTTGATGGAGGACCGGCAAAACACGCATGCAATCCTTTACAGGTGTGATGGCTTCGAGGAATATTTTTACGGGCACATGGCCCCTCATACTGGCTATATTCACTTGTTTGACTTAATACATTATCCGCCCGGCCTTATTCTTCTTTACCCAGAAAAAACGAATCCAAATGTTCTACCGGTATTTAAAGAGCTAAAAAAGCTTTTTGCAATATTCAGCGAGAACAGGGAATGGGGACGGATACTGGGAGTGGAGAGCGTAAGCTCCATCAATGATATTGTCAAGGAAAACAGGATAGGGGAGCTTATCAGGATATCCGAGGCGCTCCACGAGAAAAAAATCGCAGAGATAGCAGACATGATTACAGAAAGCAACAAGCTAAAAAAAATTGTCCTGATTGCAGGACCTTCCTCATCAGGGAAGACCACTTTTTCCAGCAGGCTGGCAATACAACTCAGGGTGAATGGTGTAAGGCCGATTATCATAGGGATGGATGATTATTTTGTCGACAGGGACAAAACCCCTCTTGACGAAAACGGGCAACAGGATTTTGAAGCACTTGAGGCAGTCGACCTGGAATTATTCAATGAACACCTGGCAAGAATGCTGAATGGTATTGAAGTTAAAGTTCCCTCGTACAATTTTAACCTTGGGAAAAGGGAGTATACCGGCAGGAAAATACGGATGGAGGAAGACCAGGTATTGATTATCGAGGGGATCCATGCATTGAATGAAAAAGTTACATCCTCCGTACCAAGGGAAAACAAGTTCAAGATATATATAAGTGCAATTACTTCGCTAAACATCGATGACCACAACCGGGTACCCACAACAGACACAAGGTTGATAAGGAGAATAGTGAGAGACCATAAATTCAGGGGAAGTACCGCCGTGGAAACCATTAGAAGATGGCCTTCCGTAAGGCGGGGGGAAGAAAGGAACATATTCCCGTTCCAGGAAGAAGCAGATGTAATGTTTAATTCCTCGCTGAAATACGAGCACGGCGTACTGAAAATATTTGCTGAGCCCTTGCTGGCAAAGATTGACGATTCCTACCCTGAATACTCGGAAGCAAAGAGATTGAGAGAGTTCCTAAGCTACTTTATTCCCATTGCCGATATACACGAAATACCGGACAATTCAATATTAAGGGAGTTTATCGGGGGAAGCTGTTTTTAAGTGTCAAAAACTGCAGAAAAGCAGCTGAAGGGCTTGCTGAAAAGCAGTTTGGATACTGTAAAAAGGCAGTCAAAGGCTGTTAAAAAGCTAAAAAAGCAATTGAAAAGCAGGAGGGAATAGTATGAGTTATTTGCTTGGAATTGACATAGGCACGTCAGGTACAAAAACGGTTTTGTTTGATGAGACCGGCCAGACCATTGCAAGCTCTTTGAAAGAATACCCGATGTACCAGCCTAACGTGGGATGGGCGGAACAGGACCCGGAAGATTGGTGGGTGGCAACTTATACTTCCATAAAGGAAGTTATAGGGAAAAGCGGTACGAAGACGGAAGATATAAAGGGTGTCGGGCTTTCAGGCCAGATGCA
>JAAZDH010000154.1 GCA_012512865.1 Clostridiaceae bacterium
ACATATGACCCTGGCCTTGTCAGCAACAGGATACAGGCATTTAACGGCTTGATTTCCACCATGAGAAAGGCAGCGGACGGACAAGACGTAAACCCCGTGTGGAAAGATGTGTACATATGGTTCATGAATAACGAAAAATGGCGTGAAAGGTGCATGGCTATACACTCGGCCTTGGCATATACAAACCTTGCGGGGCCCATTGATACCGAAAAAGCCGGGAAGCTTTATGGAAGATCGCTTTATTCAAGCGTTACAAGACTTGAGAAATATGCTTCCTGTCCCTTTGCATACTACGTGCAATATGGTTTAAGGGCAAAAGAAAGGAAGGTAATAAGTCTTGACCCGCCCGACATAGGGACATTCCTCCATAAGGCAATCGAGGAGTTTTCAAGGCACGTGACGGAAAGGGGCCTTTCATGGCGTGATATTGACAAGGACTGGTGTGCAAGGACAATTGGCGAAATATCGGACAGGCTGCTGGAAAACGCCAGGGGCGGCCCCATCAAGAATGGCCCGAGGCGGTGCAGGATAATTGTAAAAAGGCTTGATAGGGTACTTTTCAGGGCTGCCTGGCTGATTGTCGAGCATATAAAAAGGAGCGGGTTTGAACCGGTTGGCTGCGAGCTGGATTTCGGCAGCGAACAGGGTTTGCCGCCCATCTGCATAAAGCTGCCCACGGGAGATACCATGAAGCTTACGGGGAGGATTGACAGGGTTGATGCCTTCACGACAGGGGATAAAACATATATAAGGATTATTGACTACAAGTCGGGGAGCAAGGGATTCGACCTTTCGGACGTTTTCTACGGTACCGGGATACAACTGGTAACTTACCTTAGTGCATTATTGAATGAAGAGAAAACCGCCAGGAAGGTAATAGGCGAAAAACTGGAAACACCGGTACTCCCGGGAGGGATTCTCTACTTCAAGGTTGATGATCCCATAATCAGGAGCAGCAATGAATTGACAGCCGAGGAAGCGGAGAAGGAAATCATGAAGAAACTCAAGATGAAAGGGCTGGTCCTTGCGGACGTGGATGTTGTAAAGGAGATGGACAGGACGATAGAAGGTGATTCCCTGTTTATCCCGGTGAGAATCAATAAGGGGGATACCCTTGGCAAGGTATCTTCCGTGGCAACGGGGGAGCAGTTCGCCATACTGTGCAGGTACGTGGAGAAGATCCTCGAAAACCTGGGGACGGCAATACTGAAAGGAGATATTTCCATAAGCCCATGCAAGAATCAAAAAATGACTTCATGCCAGTATTGCAGGTATACTTCCGTATGCCAGTTTGACCTGGGTCTTAAAAACAACAGGTACAGGATTTTAAGCGAAAAAAGCAATGAAGAAATATGGGAACTGATGAAATCAGCCTGTAATGGAGGTAATGGAGGAGTAGCAGGTGAGCAGCATGATTGATGAGACCAGGTGGACCAAGGAACAACTAGGGGCGATAACCGGCAAGGATTGCAACCTACTGGTTGCCGCGGCGGCAGGTGCCGGCAAAACCGCGGTCTTGGTGGAAAGGATAATAAGGAAGATAACATGCGGGGAAAAGCCGCTGGATATAGACAGGCTTCTCGTTGTAACATTTACAAATGCTGCAGCCACCGAGATGAGGGAGCGTATTGCAGCTGCAATATCCGGCATCCTCGACCAAAACCCCGGCTCAAAACAGCTTTTGAAGCAGCTTGCCCTCCTGAACAAGGCCAGCATCACAACGATACATTCCTTTTGCCTTGAAGTCATAAGAAACAACTGCCATTTTATCGGGCTGGACCCGGATTTCAGGATTGCCGACGAGACAGAGGCCTTGTTAACCAAGATGGAAGCCTTGGACGAGCTTTTCGAGGAAATATACGAGCGGGAAGATGCGGGAGGGGAATTCTTTGAGCTCCTGGAAGGCTACGCCAGCAACGGAAACGACCAGGCATTGAAGGACATCGTGTTTTCACTGCATGAATTTACCCGGGAGTTCCCCTGGCCTAACGATTGGATAAGGGAAAAGGTTGAATATTTCAACCTGGACCCGGATGAGGATTTTGCAAGGACAAGATGGGGGAAACTGCTCCTGGAAAGCGCGGCAATTGAGCTTAAAAACATGCATGAAATGATGCAGAAGGCATTTTCGATAGTCAACACCGTTGAAGGATTGGAACCTTATGCCGAAAATTTTGGGAGAGAAATAGCATCTATTGGTTCCCTCGCGGTGTTATGCAAAAACACCGCCGCGTGGGATGGGTTCTGCAGGGCATTGTCAGCCCTTGAATTCGAAAGGCTTCCCAGTTGTAGAAGAGACGCGGACAAGGAAGCCCAGGAATATGTAAAAAGCATAAGGAACGAGGTTAAAACCAGGATTGGCAAGCTAAGGGATGAAATATTCAGGGATTCTTCCAGCGAGACGATAAGAAAACTCAAAAAGCTTTACCCGCTGCTAAAGAGGTTGGCGGGGCTTGTCATGGAATTCGATGAAAAATACGCTCAAAAAAAGGCAGAGAAATCCATCCTGGATTTCAACGACCTGGAGCATTTTTGCCTGGCCATCCTCGCGAGAAAGAAGGAAAAGGACGGGTATGAGCCTTCGGAGGTGGCGCTTGAGTACAGGGAAAGGTTCGAAGAAATCCTCGTGGATGAATACCAGGACAGCAACCTGGTCCAGGAAATAATCCTTAACATCATATCCCGGAGAGATCCAGGCACCCCAAATATATTCATGGTTGGAGACGTAAAGCAGAGCATCTACAGGTTCAGGCAGGCAAGGCCCGAGCTGTTCCTCGAAAAGTATAATACCTATCCGGAGGAAGAAGACGCAAAGTACAGGAAAATACGGCTTTACAAGAACTTCAGGAGCCGCAGGGAGATAATAGACAGCGTGAACTTCATTTTCAGCAGGATAATGTCCAGGCATGTGGGAGAAATGGATTATAACGAGGAGGAATCCCTGGCCCCGGGAGCCGTTTTTGGAAGCACTGGTGAAATTGGCAGGATTGGTGAAATTGGCGGGGGCTGCGCGGAGTGCTGGCAAACGGAATTGCACCTGGTTGAAACAACGGGTGAAAGCGGAAGTGAAAGTGGTAGTGGAAACGGAAGCGAAAACGGGAGCGTAAGTGAAAGCAGCAGCGGAAACGGAAGCGGAAATGGAAGTGAAAGCGGGATTGTAAGCGGAAGCGGAAATGTCAGCGGATGTGGAATTGTAAGCGGAAGCGGAAATGGGAATGGAATTGGAAGTGGAAGTGTAAGTGCAAGCGGAAGTGGAAACAGGGTGACGGAAAGAGGAGACGGGGCATTGAATGAAGAGGTTGAAAAAGCCGCGATGCCGATGTACTTGGGAGATCTAGGAGGAGAAATCCCCGAAAGTGCCAGGTACGAGGCAAGGGTTGCAGCAAGAAGAATAAAGGAGATGGTCCATGGGTTTAAAATATTTGACAAGCAAAAAGGGCAATATAGGCCTGCCGAATACAGGGATATAGTGGTTTTGCTCCGTTCAACCAGGAACGTGGCGGATATATTTGTCGAGGAATTCACGGCCGAGGGCATACCCGTGTACGCGGATACGGCCGCCGGTTTTTTTAAAACGATGGAAGTGCAGGTAATGATGTCGTTGCTGCAGGTAATTGACAATCCCTTGCAGGACATCCCCCTGCTTTCGGTGCTGCGCTCACCCATAGGGGCGTTTACTCCCGGTGAACTGGCGGATATAAGGCTTGCGGACAAGGACGCACCGCTGTTTGAAGCGCTAAAGAAGCTGGCAGCCGGGGAAACGGATTCCAACTTAAGGGAAAAAGCTTTGAACTTCCTCAAAACCCTTGAAAAATGGAGAAACAAGGCGCTGTACATGTCCACGGAAGAGCTTATATGGTACCTTTACACGGAAACGGGCTTTTACACCCAGGTTGGGGCAATGCCAGGCGGGGAGCAGCGGCAGGCCAACCTTAGAATGCTTTTTGAACAGGCCAGGCG
>JAAZDH010000155.1 GCA_012512865.1 Clostridiaceae bacterium
ATTGCTTCCCAGAACGTGGCCGTCTGCCTGGAAAACTCGTTAAAAACGAGAAAAAAGGAAGAACAGGACTGGGAAGATGCGTGGAGAAGCCTTGCAGGGTTTTTAAAGACAACCGACATCCCTTCCAGGGTAGAAGCATATGATATTTCCAGTACGGGCTCAACGGAAATCACGGGCTCAATAGTTGTTTTTGAAAAAGGCAAAGCTTTGACCGGGGAATACAGGAGGTTTAAAATTAAATCACTAGAAGGGCTTGACGACTATGCATCCATGCGGGAAATGGTTTCCAGGAGATTTAGAAGGGGGGAAGAATTTCTTGCCTTTCCGGACTTGATACTTGTAGACGGGGGAATCGGGCATGTAAATACGGTTACTGGTGCCTTGAAGAGTTTGGGCTTGGAAATACCCGTATTAGGCATGGTAAAGGATGATGAACATCAAACCAGGGGGTTGGTATCACCAGAAGGCGAGTATGATTTGTCCGCGAATGCTTCCCTTTTGCGGTTTGTTGCTTCAATACAAAACGAAGCCCACAGGTTTGCCGTGGAATACAACAGGAAGCTTAGGGGGAAAAGGTACAGGGAGTCCATCCTGGACAAGATACCTGGCGTGGGCGAAAAACGAAAACGGGAGCTTGTGAAACACTTTGGTTCGGTTAAAAAAATCATGGATGCAGGAGTGGATGAGCTGACGGCCGTGGAGGGAATTAGCAGGAAAACCGCGGAAAACATATACAATTTTTTTAGGGGATTCCAGGATAAACAGGTAAATAAATAAAGGCAATCAGGTAAAGACAATTGGATAAAGGTTAAAAGACAATAGCAAACAGGTACAGGCAACAGGTACAGGAAAATAGATAAAGGTAAAAAACAAAGGCAAATAGACAAATAGGAGTGCGCAATTATGGCATTATTTGCAATATCGGACCTTCACCTGGCACTGGGAGTAAACAAGCCAATGGACATGTTTGGGGGCAACTGGGCTAATTATATGTCGAGAATAAAAGAAGAATGGGAGAAAACCGTAACGGATTCGGATTGTGTTATAATTCCAGGAGATATTTCCTGGGCCACCTACCTTGAGCAAAGCTACGAGGATTTCAAGTTTATCAATGCTCTCCCGGGGGAAAAGATAATACTGAAGGGCAATCATGATTATTGGTGGACGACCTTGAGAAAACTTGATGTCTTTATGCAGGAAAACAACTTTATATCCGTAAATTTTTTGCACAACAATTGCTATGAGGTTGAAAATGCTGTAATTTGCGGGACCCGGGGATGGAAATGCCCGGGTGATGAAGACTTTGGGGAAGAAGACAACAAGATATTCAGGCGCGAACTACAACGCCTGGAACTGTCCTTAAAGTGTGCAGCCCGGGTTTCAGGGGGTATTACTGCAAAAAAGATAGTTGTAGCCATGCATTACATGCCTTTTAACAATAGGAAGGAACCTTCGGATTTTGTCGAAATCATGAAAAAGTATGATGTAAAGATGTGCCTTTACGGGCATTTACACGGGGAAGGCATTAGAAATGCCGTTGAAGGTGTTATCAATGGCATAGGGTACAGGCTGGTTTCCGCTGATTACCTGGATTTCAGGCCCCTTAAGCTGGATGTTGCATAGGGCCGAATGCCTGGTTGCCTGGTTTCACTAGTTGCAGCCATAACCAGGATATGTTATAATGCGATAAGTGCAAATAATTGCTGAATTTTAATTTTTGTTAACGGAATATATTGATATTACGAAATAATTGTTTATAATTGTTAATAATTGAAATAAACCTGAAAACTTAATCTTATTAATTATGTTATGGGACAGGAGGACATGGGTTAAATGAATGTAAAAGTTGAAAATGTTGAAAAAAACGTAGTGCGGCTTGAAATAGAAGTTGATGCAAGTACTTTTGAAGAAGGGATGAACAAGTCCTACAGGAAAAATGCGGGCAGGTTCAGCGTACCTGGATTCAGGAAAGGAAAAGTGCCAAGGAAGATTGTTGAAAGGTATTATGGGGAGCAGGTGCTGTACGAAGATGCGATTAATTTTATTTGTCCCGAAGCATATGAGCAAGCGATAAAAGGAAACAACATACATCCCGTTTCCGAACCTGAAATTGACATAGTACAGATTGGAAGCGGACAGAACTTCATTTTCACTGCAAAAGTTACGGTGAAACCTGAAGTTGAACTTGGGGAGTACCTGGGCATAGAAGTAAAGAAGGATGAAGTAAACGTTACAGATGAGGATGTTGAAAAAGAGCTTAAAATGGTAGCTGAAAGGAACGCAAGGCTGGTTAACATTGATGACAGGGGAATACAAGAAGGCGACATCGCCGTAATTGATTACGAGGGTTTCATTGATGATAGGCCTTTCGAAGGAGGAAAGGCAGTCGATTATTACCTGGAAATAGGGTCCGGCAACTTTATCCCTGGTTTTGAGGAACAGCTGGCGGGTGCGAAAACGGGAGATGAGATCGAGGTAAAAGTAACTTTTCCCGGGGAATACAGGGTTGAGGAACTGGCAGGAAAGGATGCAACATTCAAGGTAAAGGTTAAAGGGATAAAAGTAAAGGAAATCCCCGCGATTGACGATGAATTTGCCAAGGATGTAAGCGAATTTGACACCATTGAAGAATATAGGAAAGATATGAAAAATAAAATTATTGAGAGGGAAGAACTTATACAAAAGCGCAAGATAGAAGATGAGATAGTAAAAAAGGTCGTAGAAAATTCCAAGGTTGACATTCCCCAGGTTATGGTTGACAAGAGGATTGACAGGGTGCTGCAAGAGTTGGGCTTAAGCTTGTATTACCGTGGACTGAGCCTTGAATCTTACATGAAGGCCACGGGCAAGGATATCAATAAACTAAGGGAAGAATACAGGGATGAAGCTTACAACGATGTAAAGACGCAGATCGTGCTTGAAAAGATAATAGAAGTGGAAAACATAGCTGTTGCGGAAGAGGACTTGGACGAAGAAATAAGGAAGCTTGCAGGTGATGCGAAAAAAAGTTACGAGGAATATAAGAAACTTTTAAGTGACGATGATATAGAATATATTAGAAGAAGTATACAGGTAAACAAGGCAATTGAGTTTCTCGTAAAAAATGCGAAATTTGTTTGATAGACAAGGGAGTAAAAAGGGATAAACGGGGAAACAGGAGAGCAAGTTAAAGGGTGTTTATTTGCACAGAATAAGGGAAAGAATATTGTAGGTAAGCCAAGCCAGGTTGCTGCATGCCCATGGTTTTGGTCATGCATGGGAACGGCTTAATGGGCGAATAAGAAAAAAACGAAAAAACTGGTAAGAAAGAATGGATGAAATGGAGGCGAGATTATGAGTCTTGTACCGATAGTTGTTGAACAGACAAACAGGGGTGAAAGATCTTACGATATTTTTTCAAGGTTGCTTAAAGACAGGATTATCGTGTTAAGTGATGAAGTCAACGATGTAACTGCCAGCCTTGTCGTGGCGCAAATGTTATTTCTTGAAGCAGAAGACCCGGACAAGGACATACAATTATATATAAATAGCCCGGGAGGCTCCATTACTGCCGGATTTGCAATATATGACACCATGCAATATATAAGACCTGATGTCCAGACAATATGCGTGGGTATGGCGGCAAGCATGGGTGCTTTTCTGCTGGCGGCCGGGACAAAGGGCAAAAGGTATGCCCTACCAAACAGCGAGATCCTGATACACCAACCCCTTGGAGGAATAAGGGGCCAGGCTACGGACATCAAGATTCATACAGATTGGCTAATCAGGGTAAAGGGTAAAATAAACCGTATTTTAAGTGAAAGAACAGGGCAACCACTGGAGAAAATAGAAAGGGATGTTGAAAGGGATTTCTTTATGA
>JAAZDH010000019.1 GCA_012512865.1 Clostridiaceae bacterium
ATATGAAATTTTCAAGGTTCATTTCCAATTTAGGTCTTGACATTTAACCGCTGGACTTCCTTGAGCCACGTCTCAAGATCAATCCCTATGGTCCTGGAATATTCGAGTGAATCCGGAACTCTCGATGAAAGCAGTATCGGGCGTCCCCTTTCCTTTCCTATTTCGATTGTCATTTTCCTTATTTTTCTCATTAAGTCTGTCATCAGGTCCAATTCATACTGTTGAATTGGCAATCCCCATGCTGTACGCTTAAAAAAAACCGGGTGACGAAAAAAGTCAAGGTTTATGCCGTCAATATCATAGTTACTGCATACCTCTTCAACAAATGCATACGCAAGTTCCCTGATTTCTTCGCGTGTATAATCCACCCCGCTCCATGCCCCATATTTGGGAGGATTTTCACGGCTCCCGAAAAGGTACTCGGGATGCTCTGTCTTAATCTTATTCAGTCTGAACGCCTCCGGTCTTCCGAGAGTTGTGCCGCTATCATGAACATCATTCATACGCATCGACCAGAATATTTCGATATTATTTTTCCTGCAAAAATCAGTCATGATTTGCAGGTAGTCTTTTCCCTGCTTTATTAGTTCTTCAGTAATATTATATTCATGCTTGCCTTCCCTGCCCGTAAATATCTGGCCGATTTTAGTATTATGGGTAAAAAGTCCAAAACCTGAGCTCCTTGTCGTACAAAACAATGTATCAGCATGGCTCCCGCACAACGGTATTGTCCTCTTGCTAAGAAGTTCGGAAGGAGAAGGAGATTTGCACTGGTATACATCACAACCGTCATTGTCGTATATCAACCTTCTCCTTCGTTCTAAAGCTTTCTGTCTTAGTGTTTCATAATCGCTCATTTTATTTGCCGCCCCTATTATTTTTTGCTGAGTTCTTCAACAACCGGTGCCTTTTCCAGTTCCGCAAGGAGCTCGGCGCCGCCTTCTTTCAGCCATTTTTGCACATATGCATCCCATACGGCATCATCATTGATATTTACTTCCCCTACGATAGCCTTGTAGAAAAACTCTTTCCATATAGTTTGCAATCCGCTTCCATATTTGCTGTTCACATCGGCATATTTTGTCTCATTGAAGAAATCCCACCTGTATGGTTTTATCACATATTTTAAACCTTCCGTGCTTGCCCACTGGTATATTTTTAAAGGCACCTCGGTATAATTGTATTTAACATTTTCATCGGTCAAAATATCCAGGTTGTAAAACCCGAATCCTTGTTTTGAACCCATACCATCAAGCCTTATCGGGGGTGATTTATGCGCTTCACCTGACCACTTGAAATGAACTCCTTCTTCTCCCCAATTGCTCAATATTACACCTTCGCTATCCAGGTTAATATAATCGAATATCCTGAGAATCCTTATAAGCTTCTCGTCATCTACATTCTTGTTGATAAAGAAGTTATCATTGAATTCACCACCTGCAGTCCATTGCCCCACGCCCCTCTTTCCATCTTTTCCTATTTCGCCAGTAGCAATAAGAATCTTTGCATTGCTGTTATACTGCGGAATAGACATGGGAGGCCTTTTCTTCAGACCTTCGGAAGTAGGATCAACATAGTTGAAAGGGTCATTCCAATAACCAATTATGCCGGCTGTAATCTTTTCCCACATCTTTGTTCTATTTAGAGTAACGAACTCAGGGTCAAGCCATCCGTTTTTAAACCACTTGTTTGCTAGTTTGAGGAATTCCCTGTGCTGCGGCGCAATACACCATTCATACAGTTTGCCTTCAACATTGATATTATACCTGTATGCATATCCAAATGAGCCCATCACGGTATTCCAGCTGTACACTATATCATCACAGGCGCTTATTCCAAATGTATTATCTTTTCCATCATTGTCAGGATCGCCTTTAGTGAACGCTTCCAGTATCTGTTCCAGTTCATCGATAGTAAATGCTTCTTGAGTATAGTGCACCGTGTCATGCAATATTTCAATTTTTTTGTTTTCCGGGTAAAGTCCTACTTTTTAAAGCCAATCTGCACGGTACATCGAATGCATGATATGTGACCGTTGGTTTGCTGCGACCCCTATGAGGGCGAGGTATTCATCCCTTGCATCGGGATTGATATTCATCTTCCAACCGAGCGGATTTACACCCAGCTCCCTGACATAGTTCGGCGCATACTCGGTAATAAATTGCCTGGGAATAGTTCTTGTGAGCCCTTTTTTATACAAGTCCAGTGGATTGCTGTACATAAATCCGCAATCTGGCATTTCCCCCGTATTGAGCATCAGGTTAATCTGCTCTGTTTCATGAATGTTAATCTTCTTGTTTATGAGCTTCACATTGAATTTTTCCTCGATCATCTTTTGTACGAAATTATTGTCCTCAATCTCCGCGCCCCCGGGTCCAATCCACGAAATTTCCAGTTTCTTGGCGTATGGGTCTGTATTTTCTGTTTCAGTGCTTGATGCCGCCCCTGTAGTTTGCTCATCCTTAATTGTAGCTTTCGCGCTTTCATCGCTAACTATCCGGCATGCAGACAACATCAGCGATGAAATCACGGCAATACAAAGAAATAAAGCGAACCACTTGCTAACATTCTTAAACATACATTCAATCCTCCCTTATTTAATTATTATATTTATTTAGCAACGCGTCAAGCTGCCGAGCTGCCAGGCAAAACTCTCCGAGTTGTCAAATACCTTATTTGATGGGTAACATCCTTTGCTTGACCCGCAATGCCCGTATCATTCATATGTACAGTATGTTCCTGCAATGTGTCTTATACTGTCTTCCCCGTAAAAGTAGTACACAATAAAAATCCTTCCATCCGGCAATTGTATTGAACTTGAGTACCCTAAATCCCTTCCGAGCCCATCATCCCTTAGTATAAATTCCTCTGAACCATCAATATTTTCGCACTCCTTGTCAAGAATGCGCGCCCTTATTCCATACGGCGGCTTTCTATATCCATATGTAAGAAGGGCATTCTTATCATTTAGCCTTATAACATCAAAAGGTGTAGATGGCGCTTCAAATGCCGCCTTTTTTGGAGGAGTCCACGTAAGTCCGCCATCACAGGATTCGCTTGTATAAAGCCCGGATTCTCTATTTCTTGCAGTTTTAAGGTAGCGCCATATAGGCTTTTGACCTCTCATAAATGCGACCATTTTTCCTGAAACTGTCCTGTATACAAATGTTTCATAGAAATCCGTATCATCCGATTGAGCTATTGTTGAATAATATTCCCATGTCAATCCTTTATCCCTGGATTTAACTATCAATGACCTAATCGGATTTGCCCAGTTCGTAGGAGCGCTCCCGTTTACAGGCAAAAGTATAGCACCATCAGGACATTCAAGAGCTTTACCACGTGAATGAAGCTCATTTATAGCTTCAATACGGTCATTGCCTTGAAAACTGATTTTTACAGGATCATCCCATGACACTCCCTCATCCTTGGACCTCAATGTATAAGTTCCATCAAGCCTCCATACAAATTTCCCGTTAAGAATATCCCTGTCGGAATTCCATTTTACATTGTCCCACTCCTTAAGGTCTTTCACATCCGATATCATCAATCCCCGCCACCTGTAAAACACAGCCAGGATCGTGCCATCTGAAAGCAATGTTATATTAGTGTCGTTCATTCCCCCAAGAATATGGTCGTATATTTCTTTAGCTTCAACATCCCAACTCCTGCCGCCATCGCTGGATGTTACGAGCATTCCTTTTCCGGTTATGTCCGTATGCGTGGTAAATCCCAGTTCCTTTTGCCTGTCTTTGGCCTGCCTGAATGCGACAATAATTTTTCCTGACGGTGTTAAAACTATATTGGGAAAACAGTTGTACGTCTTCTCATTTTTATAAACAACAATATCGCCAATTTTGCAAAGTTTTCTCATAACTATCCACCTCTTCATTTTTGATCGTTCAGCATGCGGAAAAACTCAACGGAACTCACAATTCTAATAATTATTTCGCCCTCCGATAATTCGATCAATGACCAGTTGGCGGAATTTATCGACAATGAAGCAAAATAAGCAGTCAAACCCGTTACCCGTACTGTTAAACCGGTATATACCGATTAAAATTCGGAAGTACCGGCAATAAAAAATTATCTCCCCGGTATTTAACCTTTTAATGAACCTACCATGATACCTTTTATAAAATACTTTTGCAAAAAAGGATACACCAGGATTATTGGCCCAATAGTAATCATGGTAATAGCTGCCCTCACCGTAGCTCCGATTATTTGCCTTTCCTTTTCAAGGGAGAGTTCCATCAATTGCTCCGATTCAGTTTTCAAAAATAGAAGCATCCTCCTAAAAATCACCTGCAGCACGGTTTTCTTTTCATCGCGGATAAATATCATTGCATGAAACCATTCATTCCAATGGCCAACTGCTGTCCACAATATTATCGTGGCAATTACAGGTTTTGATACAGGAATAACTATATTCACAAGGGTGGTTATATACCCTGCTCCATCCATAAATGCGGATTCCTCAAGCGTTTTGTCGATATTCATCATGTAATTCCTCAGTATAACGACATTGTAAACACTTAACATGGATGGTATAACCATGACCCAAAAACTATTAATTAATTTTAAGCTTCTTATTAATAAATAAAACGGAATAAGCCCCCCGGAGAAAAACATTGTAATTAAGAAATAAATTGTTATAATGCTCCTTCCTGGGAGCAACCTTTTCGATAACGGGTATGGGGCCATAATAGTCATTATTATAGCCAATATGGTCCCTATAACGGTCCTCAATATAGTATTAATATAAGCATAACCGACAACAGGGTCTGACAGCGCATACTGGTATGAATCAATCCTCCATTCCGAAATCCACAAATGCAAGCCAAGGGATGTAGTTTCAACAGGATTGGAAAATGATGTTAGCAACAGGTCCCAGAACGGATAAAAAACCACAACTGCAAAAAGTATTAAAATGATATTATTTATTACATCAAATCCGTCGATTTTTGTTTTCTTTTTCGCCAGGCGCTTCAAAACTATGCCTCTCCTTTCGGTTTTACACTACCATATACCATACTCGTTAAACTTCCTTATAACTGCATTGCTGGTAAATATCAATAGTACTCCTACTACATTTTTAAAAACCCCGACTGCTGATGCAAAATCGTATTTTGCATCAATAAGGCCTATCCTGTAAACATAAGTATCTATAATATCGGCTATTTCATATGCTAAGGGATTATACAGGTTTATAACCTGGTCGAATCCTGCATTCAATATTTTGCCAAGGTTTAGTATAAATAAAATGGTTATAACGGGAACAAGCCCCGGGATTGTTATATGCACTGCCTTTTGAAACCTGTTGGCACCGTCTATTGTGGCTGAATCATATGATTCTATGTCTATTGAAGATAAAGTTGCAAGATAAATTATTGATCCCCATCCCGCGTTTTTCCATATCTGCGTTAATACCAGGACGGGCCTGAACCAGTCTTTTGATGCTAAAAAATAGATAGGTTTGCCTCCGAACAGGGTTATAATATAATTAAAAACTCCTCTCTGCGGGGAAAAAATTTCACTGACCATTCCTGCGAGTATTACCCATGAAATAAAATGCGGAAGGTAGGATATTGTTTGTATTGTTCTTTTAAGTATCATGTTCCGCATTTCATTAAGGAGTATTGCCAGGATGATTGGCGCAGGGAACCCGCATACCAGTTTTAAAATACTTATTATTAATGTATTGATGAATAT
>JAAZDH010000156.1 GCA_012512865.1 Clostridiaceae bacterium
GCTTCTGCCAGGGCGCAACTTATGTTTGAGGTTATAAAACCTGCGTTGGATTCCGGGAAAGTAGTGATTTGCGACAGGTTTATCGACTCAAGTTTTGCATACCAGGGATATGGAAGGAGGATAAACCCTGGTCATATAGCTGGCGTGAACAATATAGCATTACAAGGAATATTGCCAGACTTGACGATTCTGCTTGATATTCCCCCGGAAGCTGCGTTAAGGCGAAGATATAAATCTTCAGGGCCGGACAGGATTGAACAGGGTGATATGGAGTTTTATCAAAGGGTTTGCGAGGGATATAAAGCCCTGGCAAAATTATACCCGGACAGGATAAAAACAGTAAATGCCGACAGGAATAGGGGAGAAGTATTCAATGATATAAAGGCGCATATTGATAAGATATTGTATTGATAAGACTTTGTATGTTGTTATGGTATTATAGAAGGGCATTAATGATATATTGTAATACATAGAAAAACATAATGCGGTTATTACGCGGGAGATCATTATGCGGCTGGCAATTTTTATTTGGAAAGGGGAGGTTGTTTAATGAAACTTGTATTTGCCATTGTTCACGATGAGGATGGTCCAAAGGTAATGGACGAGCTGAACAAAAATGGTTTTAGTGTTACTAAGCTTTGTTCAACGGGAGGTTTCTTAAGGGCAGGCAATACCACCCTTCTGGTGGGAGTGACCGAGGAGAAGCTGGATGATGTCATTAAAATAATAAAACAAAAATCAAGAAGCAGGAAGCAGCCTATTAGTTCGGCAATGGTGCCAAATACCATGGCGGGAATGTTTATGCCTTATCCTGTTGAAGTTGTTGTCGGAGGAGCAACGATTTTCGTGCTGAATGTTGAAAAGTTTGAAAAGGTATAGGTTTATATAGATTTGATGCCGTTGTAAGTTTGTACAGGCATGAGCTGCTGCCGGTACGAGTTGAAGTTGGTATAGGTTGTTGCTGGTATAGGTTATTGCAGGCATGGGTTGGAGTTGGTATAAATTGCCGGCTGTATGGATTATCTTTGGCATGAACTATTATTGATAGGGACTATTGTTGGTGCAGGTTGTGCTGGTATGGGTTGTTACCGTGATAGGTCGGCATTGGTACAGGCTGGTGTTGGTTGATGATTGCGAGAGGTGAACAGCTTTGAAAATCCAGGAATCCCCCGGGAACAGGTCCAGGATGGCCAGGATTGGTCAACTTGAAGACAGGAAAAGCATGGGTTCGGGAGACAGAGATTTCCAGGGCCAGTTGCGCCAGGCCGGGTATGAAAATTACAAGGGTAAACTTGAGCAATTGGCGCAGAAGGTATTTGAACAAGGCAAAGTAGTGGAGAAGCGGATGAGCATAGAAGAGTTGCTCATTTATAAAAGGCTTGTATCCGAATTCATGAACGAGTTTCTGAGTAACTCCCACAAGTTTTTGAAACAAAGCGTGCTTGACAGGAGGGGAAGATACAGGGTTTATTCCATTATCAAGAAAATCAACCAGCATCTTGACCAACTGGCCGAAGATATGTTGAGCAGCCAGAAAGATAACTTGAAGGTGCTGAAGAGGCTGGATGATATAAAAGGGCTTATATTAGATTTATTAATGTAATTATGGTTTTCATGGGTTTAGGTAATGTTGTGAATATGAGTGGTAGTCCAGGTGTGAATAGTTTTAATAGTTTAAACAGTTTTAATAGTGTTAATAATCCAAATAATGCAGGTATAAGCGTTGTTACGGGTTTTAATGGTTTTAACAATATAGTTGGACAGAAAGAGGTAATTGGCAGGCTAAAAAACTCGTTAAAACGGGATATGGTAAGGCATGCATATATATTCAGCGGCCCCAGGGGTATAGGGAAAAAAACGGTAGCAAAGGCCTTTGCCGGTATGCTCTTGTGCAGCAACCCCGGCGAGAACGGGGGATGCGGGAAGTGCTTGCCGTGCCGGTTATTCTTGGAAAACACCAACCCGGATTTTTGCGTAATAGAAAGAAATGAAGCAAGCATTGCGGTTGACGATATACGTAATATGCAAAATGATATTGCCATAAGGCCATTGTATTCAAATAGAAAGGTATACCTGGTTGCCGACGGGGAAAAGATGACCGTGCAGGCTCAAAATTGCCTGTTAAAAACCCTGGAGGAGCCGCCGGGATATGGCGTTATCATCATTACCACGTCCAACTACGACGCATTGCTTCATACTGTTTGTTCCAGGTGTGTAAAATATGCATTTGTGAGAAACACGGACGAAGAAGTGCGGCTTGTACTCGGGTCCAGGACCGGTTTGAGAGGGGAAGAACTGGATTTTATCGTACAGTATGCCGATGGTGTTATCGGTAAGGCACTGGATGTTGCTGCATCCGGCGAGTTCATGTCCTTAAGGGAAAAAGTTGTAGACGTGATTTTACAGCTGCCTGGTGAAGGACTTAAAAAATTCTTTGAAATATGCACATTTTTCATGGAAAACAAGGACAATATAGATAAAATATTAGATATAATGCTTTTGACCTACAGGGATATTTTTATCAGCCTGTTTCGCAGAAAAGAAAAGATGCCGGATTTTGCGGATTTGAAGCTGGATTTTACGAGTTCGAAGCTACATTTTACCGGCTTGAAAGATAAGACTAAGAATAAGATCAGCGACGCGGCCGTGAGCTTTTCTCCCGGCAAATTGGTTGCAAACATGGAAACAATTGAATATACAAGGAGATGCATAAAACGAAATGCCAATTTTCAACTTGCAATTGAAACGATGATTATTAAACTTCAGGAGGGTTAGACATAGATGGTGAAAGTAATTGGAGTAAGGTTTAGAAAAGCAGGGAAGATTTATTATTTCGACCCTGATAACCTGGATATTGAAGAAAATGCTTCAGTAATAGTGGAAACAGCAAGGGGTATTGAAATGGGAACCGTGGTGCTTACGGAAAGGGAAGTGAGCGAAGAAGAAATAGTGTCTCCTTTAAAAAAGGTTATAAGAGTAGCCACTAAAGAAGATATTGAACACCACGAGGAGAACAAGAAAAAAGAAAAGGAAGCATTTGATATATGCCTTAAGAAGATAAAAGAACATAATCTTGAAATGAAACTTATAGATGTGGAATACACTTTTGACAACAATAAGATACTTTTTTACTTTACCGCTGACGGCAGGATAGATTTCAGGGAATTGGTGAAGGACCTGGCGGCAGTCTTCAAGACGAGGATAGAATTAAGACAGATCGGGGTAAGGGATGAAACCAAGATGATGGGAGGCATAGGCATTTGCGGGCGTATATTGTGTTGTAAGGATTTTTTATGCGAATTCCAGCCTGTATCAATAAAAATGGCAAAGGAACAGGGACTATCCCTAAACCCCACGAAAATATCGGGTTGCTGCGGGAGATTAATGTGTTGTTTAAAATTTGAGCATAATGTATATGAAGAAGTATTAAATAGGGCTCCTAAAGTAAATGCTGTTGTCAGCACGCCTGCAGGACAGGGAGTGGTCGTGGAAACAAGTATACTAAAAGAAACGGTAAAAGTGAAGCTTGATAACGAAAATGAACCTGATTTGAAAGTGTTTCACATTGGCGAAGTCAAGGTAATACAAGATGCAGTTGTACAACAGGAAGAAACGGATATTGACATGGAAGCGCTGAAGGAACTTGAAGACTAGGAAGGGCCGGGCATATGCCGCAGTAATAGGCTGCTTTGAGCAAATTATACTCGCAGTCCCAAATAATATTGCAACACTCAGGTATATGTATTATAATGAGTTTGTTAAAAACCAGCTTCCGGCTGTCGCCACGAAAGCCGTGAAATGATTTTCTGATGATGGTTGGAGGTTAAGTTGAATAAGTTTTTAGCTTAAAAACCGAAAGCTGTTTTTTTATTAATACTAGGGGGTGTAATTTAAGTGCCATACTATATTACGGATGAATGCATAAGTTGCGGAGCTTGTGAAGCCGAGTGTCCTGCATCTTGTATTTCGGAAGGTGACGGAAAATATGTTATCGATGAAGATGCTTGCATAGAATGCGGTTCATGTTCGGAAGTTTGCCCTGTTGATGCTCCTCAACAGAAATGAATTAAACGTAAAAATAATTATGAAAAGTCAAGCAGGACAAGAACTGAATTTGCCCTGCTTGATTTTTTAATAAGGGTGGATATTTTATGCAGGCTGAATCCATGAAGATTGACTTAAAAGAAGATGAAACCGTTGAAGACTTGCAATGCAATGGACTTAAGCTGATTCAAAAGAAAAAAGGTTTCAGGTTTGGCGTGGATGCGGTATTGCTGGCAAACTTTGCTGATGTCAGGAAAGGCGATACCGTGCTTGATATTGGGACGGGAACGGGAATCATCAGTATACTGATCGCGGGCAAAACCGGGGCGGAAACCATATTTGGCATTGAAATCCAGGCTGAATTGGCCGAAATGGCAAAAAGAAGCATCATGTTGAATAATCTCCAGGACAGGGTAAAAATAATACAAGAGGATATTAAAAGGGGAACCGAGTATTTTGGGGCTTCAAGATTTGATGTAATAGTTGTAAATCCCCCGTACATGGCACAAGGAAGCGGGCTGGTAAATCCTGAAGACTCAAAGGCCCTGTCAAGGCATGAGATTGCCTGTACCCTTGAAGATATAATTTCCGTGAGCAGCGAGCTTCTTGTTCCCGGGGGGCAACTGGCCATGGTACATAGATGCGAGAGGCTTGTGGATGTTCTTTACTTGATGAGGGCATATTCCATTGAGCCCAAGTATATAAGGTTCGTGCATCCGTTGGCCCATAGAAGGGCTAATATTTTCCTGGTTAAAGGAGCAAAGGGGGGGAGGCCGCAGTTAAAACTGATGGAACCTCTTTATATATATGATTCTCCCGGGGTATATTCCGGGGAGATCAACAGGATATATGGGCGAAAGCAGGAAGAAGCGCATGAACGTAGGCAGGATGGAAACATGAGCATGGGCAGGATAAAGCATGAGCAGGAATAGCGCCTGTGAAAGCAGCAGGCAACCAGGACGGGATATATAAATGAAGATAGGATAATATGAAGGGAAACGGAAGGGGGAGGAGGTGATAGGACCTGGAAGAGAAGGGCATGGCTGAAAAGGGAGTGTTGTACCTTGTAGCAACGCCTATAGGGAACATGGAAGATATATCCTTGAGGGCGCTGAGGGTTCTCAAGGAGGTTGATTTGATAGCAGCGGAGGATACCAGGCGGACACTGAAGCTCTTGAATCATTATAATATAAAAAAGCCGTTAACAAGTTATTTCGAATACAACAAGGCCAACAAGAACAACCTGGTCATAGGGGAACTGTTAAAAGGCAAGAATGTAGCCTTGGTATCAGATGCGGGTTCACCTGGAATATCGGACCCGGGTCAGGAACTTGTAAAACTTGCTGTTGAAAACGGAATTACTGTAACAATGGTGCCAGGACCTGTTGCTGCTATTGCAGGGCTGGTATTGTCGGGATTTCCTACTGACAGGTTTGTTTTTGAGGGTTTTTTACCTTCCAGGAAAAGCCTTCGCAAGGAAAGGATATTGTCATTGAAGAGGGAAACAAGAACCGTGGTAATTTATGAAGCACCCCACAAGCTTGTACGGACCTTGAAGGAATTATTTGCCTTGCTCGGAGAAAGAAACATTGCGCTTGCAAGGGAATTGACAAAGAAATTTGAAGATATTGCAAGGTGTACTCTTTCAGGGGCAATCAAAAAATATGAAAATGAAGCACCGAGGGGAGAATATGTACTAGTATTGGAAGGAGCATCGGAAAAGGATATTATAATGGAAGCTGCAGAAAAATGGTCTTCCATAAGTATTAAGGAACATGTTAGTAATTACATGGAACAAGGCCTTGACAAAAAAGAGGCGATGAAAAAAGTCGCGGAAGAAAGGAATATTTCGAAGAGAGAGGTTTATAAAATCCTAATGCAGGAATAATCCTCCTGAAAATTTGAAATACTTGAAAATCAAAATTAAAATTTTATAAAAACCAAAAATTGAAATTATCATTGGGTAAAGGACAACCTGTAAAGCAAAAAACAAACATCGCCGGGTGGATGGAAATAAAAAACAAAGGATAAAAGCTTAGTATTAATACATACTAAACCCTTATCCCCGGGGATTCCTTCAAAAAAATTAAGAGCAAAACTAACTCTTTAATTCTTTCATGCAAGCCTGGCAAATGTTTTTGCCCTTGTAAGAAATTACGTCCCTTGCATCACCGCAAAAGATGCATGCAGGTTCATACTTCTTGAGTATGATTGTTGATCCTTCAACGTATATCTCGAGCGCGTCTTTTTCAGCGATGTCCAGGGTTCTTCTCAACTCGATTGGCAATACAACTCTACCTAGTTCGTCTACTTTTCTTACAATACCTGTTGATTTCATAGTCAACTCCTCCTCTAAAATTACAGTATTCGACAAATATTGCCTAGCTTAATAGTACCATATATGCCAATAAACGTCAAGAATAAAATTAAATAAATTCAAAAAAATGTTATAAATATTTTTAGAAAAATTTTATTTAATATTGAAATACTGTATTTAATTATATTATAAGAAATATAACAATTGTATTACCATTATGTTAAAAATATTTTAAATTCTTTATTTTTGTTTGAATAATTAGATAAAGTTTGAATTGTAGTAGTACAAAATTGTTGATAGCAACGATACGTGGCATGGTAATAAATGTTTATTCGTGCCTGGTACCATGCCTGGTACCAGGTTTATAAACCCGTACAAATTACCATACGGTTATCAAGGTAATAGAACCATACAAACAAGCATATAATTATTATAAACCCCCGACTATTAAAAATAAAACCCCGGGAAGGGATTTCATGTTAAACTATATTTGGCTTGGCATGCTCCTGTCCGGCATTATCCTGGGTATAATGAACGGAAGGATAAGTGAGGTTACGAAGGCAGTAATAGAATCTTCAGGCAGTGCTATCAAGCTTGGAATAAGCCTTGCAGGGATCATGTGCCTTTGGTCAGGAATTATGAAGATAGCTGAAGAAAGCGGGCTTGTTAAAAGCATTGCCATGGCGGTGAAACCGGTATTGAAGTTCCTGTTCCCTGGAATACCACGAAATCATCCTGCCCTGGGTGCAGTGGTCATGAACCTTGCCGCAAACATATTGGGGCTTGGAAACGCAGCTACTCCCCTGGGCTTAAAAGCCATGGCCGAATTGCAGGAACTAAACCCTTTAAAATACGCGGCATCTGATGAAATAGTCATGTTTCTCGTTTTAAATGCTTCTTCCTTGCAACTGGTGCCTGCATCGGTAATTGCAATACGTTCACAGGCAGGTTCGGCAAACCC
>JAAZDH010000157.1 GCA_012512865.1 Clostridiaceae bacterium
GGACAACATGCTGAAAATAACTGCTGTATGGTGATATCAAGAGGTTTGGGAAGTCATTCTTTTATGCCAAGATTTCTTAATCCGCCTGAATTGGTACAGGTGGTATTGTTGAATAAATAAGTTTGAATGTTTATATCTTCTGCCTGATGAAAGGGGTATTATGAGTATACGTGTTAAACTTGAAGCATTTGAAGGTCCTCTTGACCTATTGCTTCATTTGATTGATAAAAATAAAATAAATATATATGATATTCCGATAGTGGAAATTACGGATCAGTACTTGGATTACCTTTTTGCCATGCAGGAGATGAACCTGGACATAGCAAGCGAGTTTTTGCTTATGGCTGCCAATTTGCTTCACATAAAATCAAGGATGCTTTTGCCGAAAAGAAAAGAAGAAGCTGAACAGGAGGAAGGGGAGGACCCCCGGCAGGAACTTACCAGGAAGTTGGCGGAATACAAGAAATACAAGGAATTATCTTTTAAATTAAGAGAGCTCGATGAAGAATGGTCGAAAGTATATTATAAAACAACTGGAATATTTATTACTGAAGCTAATAATGATAGTGATAATTACACTATTAGTGTTTCTTTCAATGATTTGAGAATTATTTACCTTGAGTTGCTGAAAAAACGGCAGGATAAACTGAATGTAAGGGCAGGAGAAATAAATGTTGTTGTTCAAAGGGACAGGGTATCAATAAAAAATAAAATGAAACAGATACAGCAAATATTGTCAACGAAGGGTAGGTTTATTTTCAGCCGGCTGTTTGTTAAAGGGAAAAAATCAATGACGGAAATAGTAACGGCTTTTCTTGCAATACTGATACTGGTCAAAACGGGAAAAGCTGCGGTTGAACAAAAAAGACAGTTTTCAGATATTCTTGTGGTACGGTTGGGGAAAAATAAGGATGGTAGTTGCAGACATGGAGAGTAAAAATGGATATGATAATTTAAATACCATCTTTTTGCAGGATATGGATGTTAAGGATGATGACGAGATAGTTGCAAGTGTTATTGAAAGCCTGCTTTTTATATCAGGGGAGCCCTTATCCTTGGGCAAGATTACCAGTATACTTGAAATAGATAAAAAGAGAGTTAAGAAGGTAATTGAACACATGAAAGAGGTTTATAAGGATAGAAGAAGGGGGATAATGATAAGAGAAATAAACGAGTGTTACCTGCTATGTACCAAGCCGGAGAATCATGATTATACGAAAGAGTTGTGTCAATCCGGGCAAAAACATGTATTATCCCAGGCAGCCTATGAAACACTTGCCATTATTGCATATAACAAGCCTATTACAAAAGCTGAAATTGATGAAATCAGGGGGGTAAACTCTGATAGCGCAATAGCTAAATTGCTAGAGAGAAATCTTATAAGAAAAGCCGGCCATGTAAATTCACCCGGCAAACCAATCCTGTACGAAACAACCGAAGAATTCTTGAAGTGTTTTGGTTTCAGTTCCCACGATGCTCTCCCGCCTTTAGAGTAATAAAATTACTGCTTTTTGGATATAATAACCATTTGAGGTGTAGGGATGAAATACTTGGTTATTATTATTCCGGTAGCAGTTATTTTATTCGCCTTGCTTTTATTATCCAGGCTGAAAATAGTGTTTATCTATACCCAAAAAGACAAGGACGGAAGGATTTCAACAAGATTAGCATTTCTTGGAGGGATGTTTGCACTAAAATTTGATATTTCAACAGCCGATGTAATACAAAGGGGTGTAAGAAAAATCCTGGCGGGGGAAGGGCAGGAAAAGCCGGGAGAAGAAGTCGGTGCAAAAGGGTTGTTTGGCATAAAAGGGCTGTATGACCTTCTTAAAGGCATAATGGGCATTGCGGAAGAGTTCAGCGAAACAACCGACACGATAAGGAGTTATTTTTTAAGTGAAGGCAGGATCCTGTTTGAAAAAATCAGCCTGGAAGTTACCGTAGGCCTGAAGGATGCATCCGCCACCGGAATAGTATGCGGCATGGTCCAAGCTTTACTGGGAATCCTGGATTCTTTTATTTTAAATAACTTCAAGGTATTGGACAGAAGTTATTTTGTAAGATCGGACTATGCCGGTGAGGTACGCAGGATCGAGATAAACCTGTTATGCATAATTAGCACGAGAATTGTCCATATTATAATGGTAGGTTTTATACTGGCGGTTACCGGCATTAAAAGAGAAATTCTTGATAGGCGGTGGTTTAAGTGGATAAGCATCCAATAGAAGGATTGATGACTACAGCAATGGAAAATATAAAGGAAATGGTGGATGTAAACACGATAGTGGGGGATGCAGTTCAAGCTCCCGACGGTACCGTGATCATTCCCATTTCAAGGGTAACTTTTGGTTTTACTGCGGGAGGAGGAGAATATGGGAAGTCCCGTGTTGAAAAAAACAAGACCGGTTACACGTATGATGAAAATGGAGAAGTTCATGGCAAATACCCATTTGCAGGAGGAAGCGGTGCCGGCGTAAGTATTCATCCGGTAGCCTTTATGGTTGTCGGAAACGGGCAAATCCGATTACTTCCCGTTAATCTCAATTCTTCCATTGATAAAATAATTGATCTTGTTCCGGATTTAATCAAGAAACTGAGCGAAACCGTAAGGAAAAAAATAACAATTAAAAAGGATTTATCCTCCAAGACGGACAGCGAAGAGGAAAGCTAAAGCAAGCAATAAAGATTGGAGCAGGCAAACAAACCAAGATGTCAGCCTGGCTTTTGCAAAATGCTGCATCAAGCTTCACCCATAAAAATTAGTAGCAAAACATCAAATTGACAATATAAATTGAAATAAGTTAAAATGTATAGCGCAATAACAAATATGCAATAAAAAGGTATAAACTTGATATTCTATTGTTATGCAGATTATATACGAGGGTATTAATAAGGTAAGATTAAGTCAAAGCTCAAATAGGATAAGGCTTAATAAGGCAAGGGTTAATAAAGCAAGGGTTGATAAGTTGGTGTGTGCCAGATGCAAAAAACCAGGCTGCAGAAATTTATTGCAATGGCAGGGATAGCATCCAGGAGAAAAGCCGAAGAGTTAATCAGGCAGGGGAAAGTTGAAGTTAACAACGTGTTGGTAAAAGAACCCTGGTACCCTGTTGGAGAAGATGATTGCGTCAAGGTTAACGGGAAAAGGGTGTTTCCCGAGAAAAAAAAGGTTTATATTATGCTTAATAAACCTGAAAAATACGTAAGTACGGTAAGGGACCAGTTTTCAAGAAAGACTGTCCTGGACTTGGTAAGCGGGGTTAAAGAAAGGATTTATCCTGTGGGCAGGCTCGACTATAACACGGCAGGCCTTTTATTATTGACAAATGACGGGGAATTCGCAAATAAACTAATGCACCCAAGCAATGAGATTGAAAAAACATATGTCGCAGAAATTGAAGGATTCCTGGATAGTGAAAAAATTAAGAAATTTGAAGAGGGAATCATCATTGATAATAATTTTAAAACATCCCCTGCAAAGCTTAGGATATTAAAAAGAAAAGCCCGTACATATATTGTTGAAATAAAAATCCACGAGGGGAAAAACCGGCAAGTCAAGAAAATGTGCGAAGCAATAGGATGTCCTGTTATTAATCTAAAACGGACGGCCATAGGCAACTTGAATATCGGGGAACTGCCTGAAGGGCAATGGAGGCATCTCACAAGGGAAGAAGTACAGATGCTAATGGACCTTTAGATTTTTAAATTACGTTTGCATATTAATTTATTATAAATTATAATATTTATGATTGTGTTATGACCATAGCTATTACCCAGAAAATCATGGGGAGTTTCCTGGTTCCTGGGAAGTAGCAAAAAATAAAACAGTATAAAATATATAAATATAGCCAACAACAAACAAAACAGTGGACAGTGGGGTGAAAAGCGTAAATGAACAATGCTGAAAAATTAAGACAGCTCAATGAAATGCGGGCAAAAGCAGAACTTGGCGGAGGAATTGAAGCAATAGAAAAACAGCACAAGGCAGGAAAGAAAACGGCAAGGGAAAGGATTTTAATGCTCCTGGATGAAGAAAGCTTTGTTGAAATGGATGTACTCGTAGAAAGCAGGAGTACTGATTTTGGCATGCAAAGCAGGAGAGTGCCGGGTGATGGCGTAATTACAGGTCATGGTACGATTGACAGCCGCCC
>JAAZDH010000158.1 GCA_012512865.1 Clostridiaceae bacterium
AAGTAGAATATTTTTAAAAAAATCTTTTTAAAATAACTTGAAATTAAAAAACATATATAGTATAATACCGAGTGTTGTGACAAGACATGCGATGAGATGGAAGGTTGCTGCCAGGAAAGAAGGCAGGGAATTTCCATTGAGAATGTCCGATTCAGGAAACCGGGCGACAAGTCACTGTGCATGAGTGATGTTTTGCTGACAAGAGTGCTGTGTATCAGTATGTAGTCCCAGGTTTGACTTAGCTAGGATGCTGGCGAAAAAGCCTGGGTTTTTAAATTGGGTAATAGGAAACACCCGGCAAAGTGTAAGGTATGGTGCTTGTTGTATCCAGGGAAATAAGGAGGATTAGGTATGGTAAATAAACAAAAAATAAGGATAAGGCTAAAAGCATTTGATTACCAGATATTGGACCAGTCAGCCGAAAGAATAGTTGATACAGCAAAAAGGACGGGTGCAAGTGTTTCCGGGCCGATACCCCTTCCGACGGAGAAAGAGATAATTACAATTTTAAGGGCGCCGCACAAGTACAAGGATTCCCGTGAACAATTTGAAATGAGAACGCACAAGAGGCTAATAGATATTCTGCAGCCTACTTCAAAAACGGTTGATGCCCTCATGAGGTTGGACTTGCCGGCAGGTGTTGATATAGAAATCAAGCTGTAAGGAAGTCTGCAAAAATAAAAAAGTAAGGAATGCCATGAAGAACAAATTGCAGGGAAGGTTATAGAAATAAAAAATATAAAAAATCAAGTTTTAAGAAAAGCGTAAAAGCTTATAAAGCATAAAAGTTTGCAAGCTTAATTGAAAACAGGGGCAATTTGGTCAATGTCCATAAAGAAAGTGTAACAAGAAGGAAAGCAGGGCATCAAAGAAGAAAGGGCATGAAAGAAAGATTTCATTTATGGACCAATAACCAAACGGAGGTAAGTAATAATGAAGAAGTTTATACTAGGGAAAAAAATAGGTATGACACAGGTTTTTGACGAAGAAGGTTTTGTTATCCCGGTTACTGTCATAGAGGCTGGGCCATGCACCGTGGTGCAGAAGAAAACAGTGGAAAATGACGGGTATACGGCAGTAAAGCTTGGATTTATCGACATTGACAAGAAGAAGAAGAACAAGCCTGAACTTGGAGAATTCGACAAGTACAAGATAACTCCCAAAAAATACGTGAAGGAGTTTAGAGTAGACGATGCGGGCAAGTACGAAAACGGCCAGGTGATAAAGGTATCGGACATGTTTTCTCCCGGGGACAGGGTTGATGTTACCGGTACTTCCAAGGGAAAAGGATTTCAAGGAGTTATAAAGCGGTTTGGGCTTTCAAGAGGCCGTGAGACCCATGGTTCCATGTATCACAGGAGGCCGGGTTCCATGGGAGCCAGTACTGATCCTTCGAGGGTTTTCAAAGGGAAAAAGCTTCCAGGCCATATGGGCGTGGAGAGGGTTACGGTACAGAATCTTGACGTTGTCAGGATAGATGGCGAGAAAAACCTGCTCTTGTTGAAGGGTTCGGTACCCGGTCCCAAGGGTGGTTTGCTTCTAATAAAAGAAACTGTTAAGACAGGCAGGAGATAGTTCGGGAAGGAGGAGTAGGTATGCCGAAAGTTAATGTTTATAATATGGATGGAGACGTAGTAGGAGAAATAGAGCTCAATGATGAAATATTCGGGGTTGAAGCAGCACCTGGCTTGATTCACATGGTTGTTTTGGATCAATTGGCAAACAGGAGACAAGGCACGCAGTCCACGAAAACGAGGGGCGAAGTTAGAGGTGGCGGCAGGAAGCCATGGAGACAAAAGGGTACAGGAAGGGCAAGGCAGGGAAGTATCCGGGCTACCCAGTGGATTAAGGGAGGAGTGGCTTTAGGGCCTAAACCCAGGAGTTACAGGTATACGATTCCTAAAAAGATGAAACGCCGGGCATTAAAAGCCACATTATCATCGAAGGTAAACGAGGAGAAACTCATAGTCCTTGAGAACCTGCAATTCGATGATATAAAGACGAAGCAGATGGTCAAGGTGCTTGACAATTTAAAGGTAAATTCCGGAGCACTGGTAGTATTGGACAGTAAAAATGAAAATGTTGAAAAATCCGCAAGAAACATACCTGGAATAAAAATTGGGCTTGTGGATTCAATAAATGTTTTTGACGTTCTTAAATATGACATGTTTGTTATAACAAGGAACGCAGTGAAAAAAATCGAGGAGGTATACGCTTGATGAAGTTCCCGGAAGATGTAATTATAAGGCCTCACATTACTGAGAAGACATACCAGGAAGCTGCTGAAGGCAAGTACACCTTCATAGTCAGCCCGGATAGCAATAAAACGGAGATAAAGCAGGCGGTTGAAAAGTTGTTTAATGTCAAGGTATTGAAGGTAAGTACAATTAATTATGAAGGCAAGAATAAAAGGCTGGGTGTTCATGAAGGCAAGAGGCCTGATTGGAAAAAAGCTATTGTGAAAATAGACACCAACCCGCAGCCTGAAACATACCTTTCCAAGGGTGGTAAAGTTGTTGCCAGCGCTAAGAAATACAAGACCGCCATTGAAGAATTTGGAATTATTGAGTAGCAATTGTTGAGCAGTATTTATTGTTTTAAGGAGTGAGAGGAATGGCAATTAAGAAATATAAACCTGTATCGCCTGGAAGAAGATTTATGACGGCATTATCGTTCAAGGATGTTATTACAAAAAAAGAGCCAGAGAAATCTTTATTGGTACCAAAGGTAAAGAGCGGCGGGAGAAACGCCAACGGGAGAATAACCGTACGCCACAGGGGAGGCGGAGCGAAAAGGAAGTATAGAATAATTGATTTTAAAAGAGACAAGGATGGTATCCCTGCAAGGGTTGTTGCAATAGAATATGACCCCAACAGGACAGCGAATATTGCATTGCTGTTTTATGCAGACGGTGAGAAAAGGTATATCCTGGCACCCCAGGATATCAAGGTCGGGGATGTTGTAGAGTCGGGTGAAAAAGCGGATATCAAGCCTGGAAACGCATTACCCCTGGCTAATATTCCAACAGGGTCTCTGGTACACAATATCGAGTTGAAACCGGGCAAAGGAGGCCAGCTTGTCAGGTCTGCGGGAGCGTATGCCCAGTTGATGGCAAAAGAAGGCGATTATGCCCAAGTACGGCTTCCTTCAGGCGAAGTAAGGATGATTAATCTTAAATGCAAGGCAACAATCGGGCAAATTGGAAATATAGAGCACGAGAATATAAGCATTGGAAAAGCAGGAAGGAGCCGCTGGCTGGGTAAAAAGCCGGCTGTGCGTGGTTCTGCAATGAACCCGGTGGACCACCCCCATGGCGGAGGAGAAGGAAAAGCTCCAATAGGAAGGCCCACCCCTGTTACTCCTTGGGGTAAGCCGACAATCGGTTACAAGACAAGGAAGAAAAACAAGAAGTCAGACAAGTATATTATAAAGAGTTAAGAATTAAGAAGTGGTAAGTAATGAAAGGAGGACTGAGTCGGGCAAATGGGCAGATCGCTTAAGAAAGGGCCTTACGTGGACCCAAAGCTGTTGAAAAAGATCGAGGATATGAATAGTAAAAACGAGAAGAGAGTAGTGAAGACCTGGTCCAGGGATTCAACGATATTCCCTCAGATGGTTGGGCATACCATAGCAATACATGACGGAAGAAAGCACGTGCCAATTTATATTACGGAAGAGATGGTCGGGCACAAGCTTGGAGAGTTTGCCCCAACCAGGACTTTTAAAGGACACGGGCATCATACTGAAAGGTCAACTGCTCTCAAGTGATTAAATATACCTGCTATTGGAAGGGAGGAATTCCGTTTTGGCTAAAGAAGCTGCATTGAAAGAGAGAAGCGAATCTACAACGCAAAAACAGAAGTTAGCAGAGTTGTACAGCGTTAACCATAAAAAATCGAAAAAGCCCGCCCGCCTTACCAAGAGAGAGAGAAAGTCGCTTGGAATTGGGAAGGACGAGGGGAGAGCAATTTTAAGGTATGCAAGAATATCATCGAGGAAGGTAAAAATAGTAATTGACTTAATAATAGGAAAAGCCCTGGATGAAGCATATGCAATATTGAAACATTCCCCAAAGGCTGCATCCGAGATCCTGCTCAAGCTGTTGAAGTCGGCAGAGAGTAATGCTGTCAATAATAACGATTTAAACAGGGATGAGCTGTTTGTCGCGGAAGCATATGCGAACCAAGGCCCGACATTGAAAAGGATAAGGCCCCGTGCAAGGGGAAGTGCCAACAGGATAAGAAAGAGAACCAGTCATATAACCCTGGTTTTGAGGGAAAGGAATAAGGGCAAGGAGGTTGAATAATGGGACAAAAAGTAAACCCTCATGGGCTAAGAATCGGCATTATTAAAGATTGGGACACGAAATGGTATGCTAACAAGAAGAATTTTGGTGATTTGATCCTGGAAGATAATAAAATCAGGAAGCATATCAAGAACAAATTGTACTTGGCCGGTATTTCAAGGATAGAGATAGAAAGGTTTGCGAATAAAGTTAGGGTTAATGTAAATACCGCAAAACCCGGCCTTGTTATAGGCAAGGGAGGTACCGGGATAGAAGAATTAAGGAAAGAGTTGGAGAAGCTAACCGGCAAAAGTGTTTTAATAAATATATCTGAAATAAAGAATCCCGAACTTGACGCTCAACTGGTGGCGGAAAACATTGCATCCCAGTTGGAGAAGAGGATTTCGTTCAGAAGGGCAATGAAACAGGCTATGACAAGGGCAATGAAGTTAGGCGCAAAGGGAATAAAGACCGCGGTTAGCGGAAGGCTTGGCGGGGCGGAAATTGCTAGATCGGAACATTACCATGAGGGAACAATACCGCTGCAGACATTAAGAGCGGACATAGATTATGGCTTTGCCGAAGCCAACACCACTTACGGAAAAATCGGGGTCAAGGTATGGATTTATAAAGGAGTAGTCCTTCCGGCAAAAAAGGTTAAAAAACAGGAAGGAGGAGAAAACTAGATGTTAATGCCAAAAAGGGTTAAGTATAGAAAAGTTCAAAGAGGAAGAATGGAGGGTATTGCCACAAGGGGGAATACCATCGTCAACGGTGAATATGGGCTTAAAGCATTGGAACCGGCATGGATTACAAGCAACCAGATAGAAGCTGCCAGGGTGGCCATGACCCGTTTTATTAAAAGAGGCGGCCAGGTTTGGGTCAAAATATTTCCTGATAAACCCGTGACGAAAAAACCTGCAGAAACCCGTATGGGAAGCGGAAAAGGTTCGCCGGAGTTTTGGGTTGCCGTAGTAAAACCCGGGAGGATATTATTTGAGGTTGCGGGAATACCGGAAGATGTAGCTCGTGAAGCATTAAGGCTTGCAGCTCACAAGCTTCCGATAAAATGTAAATTTGTAGCTCGCGGCCAGGAAATGGGTGGTGAAGCAAATGAAAGCTAGTGAACTGAGAGAAAAAACACAGCAGGAGTTAAATGAAGAACTTAAACAATTAAAATCCGAGTTATTCAAGTTGCGTTTTCAACTTGCTACCAATCAATTGGAAAACCCGATGCAGTTAAATCAAGTCAGGAAGAACATCGCAAGGGTGAAAACAATAATGAGGGAAAGGGAATTAAAGATAAACGAAAGATAAAAGGTGAAAGGCGGAAAGGAGTTTCTTAGAAGGAAGAAGGAGGTAGTGCGAGATGCCGTCGGAAAAGCAGAGGGGAAGAAGGAAGATTCGTATAGGAAAGGTAATAAGCGATAAGATGGATAAAACTGTAGTGGTTGCGATAGAAACAAGTGTAAAGCACCCGTTATATAAAAAGGTTATTAAAAGGACCCAGAAATTTAAAGCTCATGATGAAGAAAACAAGTGCAAGGAAGGAGACAGGGTAAAAGTTATAGAAACCCGACCTTTAAGCAAGGAAAAAAGGTGGCGTGTTGTTGAAATAATTGAAGAGGCACGCTAGGTGTCCGGCAAAAAGTAATTAAAAAAGTAATTAAATAGGTATTAACAGGATGAAATACATTAACAGGTTGAAATAGATGATGTCAGTGGCAAGATATGCCATATATACAAGAGATATATGCAGGAAGTAAGAGAAGGAGGCATTTGCGATGATCCAGGTACAAACGATGCTGAAATCGGCGGATAATACCGGGGCAAAAGAAATGATGTGTATCAAGGTACTTGGCGGCTCGAAAAGAAAATACGCCAATATAGGTGATATAGTAGTTGCAACTGTAAAGAACGCAACGCCTGGAGGAGTTGTAAAAAAAGGCGAAATCGTCAAGTGTGTTATAGTGCGTTCCAAGAAGGGTTTGAAAAGGCCTGACGGATCATATATAAAATTTGATGAGAATGCGGCAGTTATTATAAGGGATGATAAAAATCCCAGGGGAACCAGGATATTTGGCCCGGTAGCAAGGGAATTAAGGGACAAGGATTTTATGAAAATACTGTCATTAGCTCCGGAAGTGCTATGAGAAGGGAGTGAAACAAATTGAGAAACAAGGTTCACGTTAAAGTTGATGATGTTGTATATATTCTTACCGGCAAAGACAGGGAAAAAAAGGGAAAGGTATTGGAAGTTGATCCAAGGGGGAGAAAGGTTACCGTTGAAAATGTAAATATGGTCAAGAGACATACAAAACCGAGAAGGGCTGACCAGCCGGGAGGCATAGTAGAAAAAGAAGCACCAATTGACAGCTCCAATGTAATGCTTGTTTGCCCAAGGTGCTCCAGGCCTACCAAGGTAGGCAAGGCCATACTTGAGAATGGGCAGAAGGCAAGGGTTTGTAAGAAATGTGACGAGATTATTGATATAATAAGGGAAGCCAAGTAGGACGCGAAAACTTTATGGTGCGAGGGCAAAACAGGATGTATAGCAAGCAATATTTGAAACCAAGAAGGATATAAAGCTAAACAGGAGGGAAACGGAACAGGAAAATTTAAATACTGTTTCTTAAACCGGAAGGAGGCTAATTATGAACAGGTTAAAAGAAAAATATATTAAAGAAGTTATTCCTGGAATGCAGGCCAGGTTTAAATATAAAAATGTCATGGAGGTACCAAGGCTTGAGAAAGTGGTAATCAACATGGGCGTAGGAGATGCAAAGGAAAACCCGAAAGCAATTGATTCAGCGGTAGAGGACCTTATGGCCATATCCGGTCAAAGGCCCGTTGTAACAAAGGCAAAGAAATCAGTTGCAGCATTCAAGGTAAGAAAAGGAATGAGCATCGGGTGCAAGGTAACATTGCGAAGGGACAGGATGTATGAATTTGTTGATAAACTGTTTAGTGTTGCATTGCCCCGTGTCCGGGACTTCAGGGGGGTATCTGCCAGGTCCTTTGACGGCAGGGGAAATTATTCCCTGGGAATACGCGAGCAGTTAATATTCCCGGAAATCAACTATGACAAGATTGACAAGATCAGGGGTATGGAAATAAATTTTATTACAACGGCAAAAAACGATGAAGAGGCAAAAGAATTGTTGAGGTTACTAGGTATGCCATTTGGTAATAATTAGAAGGAGGCATGTATCATATGGCCAAGAAATCTTTAATAATGAAACAGCAAAGAAAGCCAAAATATAGTACGCGGGCTTACAACCGGTGCAAATTATGCGGAAGACCCCATGCATACATGAGAAAATTTGGAGTGTGCCGGCTTTGCTTCAGGGACTTGGCATACAAGGGTCAGATTCCCGGGGTGAAGAAGGCAAGCTGGTAGGCTGGTAAGCAGGTAAACCAGTAAGTGAACTATTTGAGTAAAAAGGAGGTTTTAACGAATGCAGACAACGGATGCCATTGCCGATATGTTGACCAGGATAAGGAATGCCAGCAGCGTAAAGCATGAAAACGTGGACATACCGGCTTCCAATATAAAGAAGGAAATTGCAAGAATATTGAAAGAAGAAGGTTTTATTAAAGGTTATGAATTGATAGACGACGGGAAACAAGGGATTATAAGGATCAAGCTAAAATATTCCACAAACAAGCGCAGCGTTATAAGCGGCATCAAGAGGATCAGCAAGCCGGGGCTTAGGGTATATGCAGGAAAGGACGAAATCCCCAAGGTGCTGGGAGGATTGGGAATTGCCATTATATCGACGTCAAAGGGAATAATGACCGATAAAAAGGCAAGAAACGAAGGCGTAGGCGGAGAGGTACTTGCATTCGTCTGGTAAGGGTTCATGAATTGCCTTTTTAGTCGAATATTCACTTGTAATATTTTTTAAACAGGAGGTTTAACATGTCTAGAGTAGGGAAAATGCCTATTGACATACCGAAGGATGTTACCGTGAGCTTGGAAAACGGCAACAAGGTTACCGTGAAGGGCCCAAAGGGCACTTTAACAAAAGAGTTTCACAAGGATATGATAATAGAACATGAAGGGGGACAAATCGTGGTCAAAAACCCCTTTGATGACAAGTTCCATAAATCGCTCCACGGCTTGACCAGAAGTCTTATTAACAATATGGTAATTGGTGTAACCCGTGGATTTGAAAAAGCCTTGGATATCAGCGGAGTGGGTTACAGGGCGCAAAAGCAGGGTAAAAAGGTGATTATCAACCTGGGATACTCCCGCCCCGTGGAGATCGAGGAACCGGAGGGAATTGTTATCGAGGTTCCAGCCCCGAACAAGATTATTGTAAAGGGCAGTGATAAACAAGCGGTTGGTGAGTGCGCAGCAATAATAAGGAGCAAACGCAAACCGTCAGCTTACCTTGCAGATAACGCAATAAAAGGCATAAAATATGAAAACGAGATTGTAAGGACAAAGGCAGGCAAGGCAGGAGCAAAATGATAACCGGACTAAAGGCTTAGGGAGGGTATTACAGGAAATGATAAGTAAACTTAACAGGAACAAGGAAAGAAAGAGAAGGCACTTGAGGGTTCGAAAGAAAATATCGGGTACGGCTGAAAGGCCGAGGTTCAATGTTTATAAAAGTTTGAAGCATATTTATGCGCAGATTATTGATGACACTACGGGAAACACCCTGGTTGCAGCTTCAACCCTCGACCCTGCATTAAAAGGGACATTGAAATATGGAGGAAATAAGGAAGCAGCAAGGGCTGTTGGCAAACTCATTGGAGAAAAGGCCCTGGAAAGAGGTATAAAGAAAGTCGTTCTGGACCGTGGAGGATATATATATCATGGAAGAGTCAAGGAACTGGCTGAAGCAGCCAGGGAAGCAGGACTTGATTTTTGAAGGAGGGGAACGAATTGCCGCAGCAAATTGATTTGGAAACCATGGAACTCAAGGAAAAAGTCGTTAATATAAGCCGTGTTGCCAAGGTGGTAAAGGGCGGAAGGAACTTCCGTTTTAGTGCGCTTGTTGTCGTAGGGGACGAAAACGGCCATGTAGGAGCTGGCCTTGGGAAAGCCACTGAAATACCAGATGCCATCAGGAAAGGAATTGAAGATGCCAAAAAGAACATGATAAAGGTGCCCATGGTGGAAACCACGATACCTCACGAAGTAATGGGCAAATACGGCGCCGGCAAGGTATTGCTGAGGCCGGCGGGAGCCGGTACGGGAGTTATAGCCGGCGGGCCTGTAAGAGCCGTGCTTGAATTGGCAGGAATAAGGGACATATTGACAAAATCTTTAGGTTCCAATAATCCTATAAACATGGTTAGGGCTACGGTTGACGGCCTTATGCAATTAAAAACCCTGGATGATGTTGCAAGATTACGCGACAAGAAACCGGAGGAAATACTTGGCCAGGAGGTATATTGATGTCGAAACTGAAAATCACTTTAAAAAGAAGCATGATTGGTACCAAAGAAGACCAGATATTAACAATCAAGGCCTTGGGATTAAAGAAAACAGGCAGTTGCGTGCAACATGATGATACACCGCAAATCAGGGGAATGATAAGGAAGGTAAATCATCTTGTTGAAGTAGAAGAGATTTGACGGAAGCATAAAGGAGGTATAGATGTGAAACTGAACGAATTAAAGCCTTTTCCAGGCTCGAAAAAATCCCGCATGAGAAAAGGCAGGGGCCCAGGTTCAGGAAATGGGAAAACTGCCGGAAAGGGTCATAAAGGTCAAAAGGCGAGATCCGGGGGCGGCGTAAGGATTGGATTTGAAGGCGGTCAGATGCCTCTTTACAGGAGACTGCCAAAAAGGGGATTTAACAACAAGAGGTTTGCAAAAGAATACGCGGAAGTAAAACTTGAAGTTTTAAATATATTTGATGATGATACCGTCGTTACCCAGGAATTGATGAAAGACAAGGGGCTTGTCAAGGATTTGAAAGACGGGGTGGTAGTCCTGGGGAACGGTGATTTGAATAAGAGACTGACTGTACAAGCTGCCAGGTTTACAAGAACAGCAGCTGAAAAAATAGAAGCTGCGGGAGGAAAGGTCGAGGTGGTATAGTATGGGAGGAATGCTTCAAACCATAAGAAATGCTTGGAATATACGGGAATTGCGTAAAAGGATGATATTTACGGTACTGATGCTGATAGTTTTCAGGATCGGTTCCCATATCCCGGTTCCGGGCTTGGACGCGGATAAGTTCAGGAGCATTATTGCACAGGGCGGACAGCTTTTTGGCTTTATGGATATCCTGGCGGGAGGCGCCTTTTCCAATGTTACAATTTTTGCAATGGGCATATTCCCATACATTACTGCTTCAATTATTATGAACTTGCTTACTTTTGCCATACCAAAGCTTGAACAGCTTGCAAAGGAAGGAGAAGAAGGCAGGAAAATCATTGCGCAGTATACCAGGTATGCCACGGTAATACTGGGATTTATCGAGGCAACAGCCTTGTATATTGGTATGAGAGGTGCCGTTGTTGAAGGAAATGCGGTTTTGAGTTATATTACAATAACGCTGACATTTTCTGCGGGCACGGCCTTCTTGATGTGGCTGGGAGAGCAAATAACGGAGCATGGTATTGGAAATGGAATATCAATGATAATATTTGCAGGAATAGTATCCAGGGGACCCCAGGGAGTTATAACGATGGGAAGACTTTTTATAGCAGGCGCCTTGGGTACCGGTATATATAGAATAATCGCAGTTTTGGCAATACTGTTGATTTTCCTGGTGGTCGTTGTCGCGGTTGTCTGGGTGCAGGAGGCGGAAAGAAGAATACCCATACAATATGCCAAGCGGGTAATCGGCAGGAAGATGTATGGCGGGCAGAGCACCCATTTGCCAATAAAGGTAAATATGGCAGGTGTTATCCCGATTATATTTGCCTCGTCGATAATGACCTTCCCGTCGACATTAATATCCCTGTTTGCACCCAATACTACGAACCCGATTTTGCTGTGGTTTAAAAATATACAGCAAACCGTATGGTATAGCGTGATTTTTGTATTGATGATACTATTTTTCACGTTTTTCTATACCGTGATCCAGTTTAACCCTGTAGAAGTGGCAAACAATATAAAAAGAAACGGGGGTTTCATCCCTGGCATAAGGCCGGGTAAGCCTACCGCGGATTATATATCAAAGGTTTTAAACAGGATCACGTGGTTTGGAGGGTTGTTCCTTGCAGCCATAGCCATATTGCCCCAGGTACTGGGTATGATTTTTAACATACAGGGGATATGGTTCAGCGGAACCACGATATTGATTCTTACGGGTGTGGCCATGGAAACGGTTAAGCAGGTAGAGGCCCACATGCTGATGAGGCACTACAAGGGCTTCCTTGAATAACGAGAATAAAATTGAATCGACAAGACAAGGAGTGTTATGTTATAATTATGAGAATCATGTTGCTTGGAGCTCCCGGGGCAGGAAAAGGAACACAGGCCAAAATACTGTCGGAAAAATATAATATTCCCCATATTTCCACGGGAGACATATTTAGGTATAATATAAAGAATGAAACCGAGCTGGGAAAGAAGGCCAAGGAGTACATTGAAAAAGGATTGCTTGTACCCGATGAATTAACGGTAAAAATAGTCGAGGAAAGGTTAAAGGAGGATGACTGCAGGAGCGGGTTTATCCTTGATGGTTTTCCAAGAACCATCCCACAAGCGGAAGAACTTGACAGGATTTTATTGCAACGGGGCACGGGAATCGATATTGTCGTGAATATATTTGTAAAGGATGAAGAAATTGTGCAAAGGCTTTCCGGGAGAAGGGTTTGCCTGAAGTGCGGCAGGAACTACCATGTAAAGTATAATCCGGCTGCCAGTGAAGGAAAATGTGGTGAATGCGGGGGCAGGATTGTACAGAGGGATGACGATAAGGAAGAAACGGTCATTGAAAGGTTAAAGACATACCATCGCCAGACGGAGCCATTAATAGATTATTATGAAAAAAAAGGGCTGTTATACACGGTGGAAGGAAAGGAAAAAATTGAGGACACAACCGGAGAAGTATTAAGAACAGTTGAAGAAGCAGCCCAAAAGCATGGCATATAAATAAAAGGCAAGCTGTCTTGTCAAAGAAAAGAATTGTGATGTTTGTAACGAAGGCACCAAAAAGGATTGGAATAAGGGTAAAGGTTGAATGATAATAATAAAGTCGGAACGAGAAATTGATATAATGAGAAAAGCAGGCGAAATAACAGCTATTGTCCTGGAAAAACTGGAGGATATGATTTCTCCGGGAATTATGACCCTTGAACTTGACAGGATAGCCGAGGAAACTATTAAAAAACATGGAGGAATACCTTCATTTAAAGGATATAAAAGCGTTACCGGCGCTCCCGATTACCCCGCAAGCATATGCACGTCCGTAAATGACGAGGTTGTGCACGGTATACCGGGTTTAAGAGTGTTAAAAGATGGAGATATTATAAGTATTGACGTGGGGGTGTACTATAACGGGTATCATGCCGATGCTGCAAGGACTTTTCCCGTTGGGAGCATTTCCGGAAATGCCGCTAGACTGATAAATGTAACAAGGGAGAGCTTTTATAAGGGTATTGAATTTGCTGTTGAAGGGTACAGGGTAAGCGATATCTCGGCGGCAATACAGCAATGCGTGGAAAGTCATGGCTATTCTGTAATACGTGATTATGTGGGGCACGGTATAGGAAAGGATATGCATGAGGCCCCCCAGGTGCCCAATTACCGGACAAAGGTAAGGGGCCCGAGGTTGGAGCGCGGGATGACACTGGCTGTTGAACCCATGGTGAATGAAGGCAGCTACCATGTAAAGGTACTGGACAACAAGTGGACAGTAGTAACAAAGGATGGGAAGTTGTCAGCCCATTATGAAAATACCATACTGGTCACGGAAAATAAGCCTTTAATATTGACAGCTTTGGGTTAGGACCCGGGATAATGGCAGCAGGACAGGAGACAGTAAGAGTAACAGGATATTATTTCATTTCTCCGGCCAGGAGTGATAGAAATGGAATATAATTTGGGAGAACTGGTGTGTTCAAAAGCGGGAAGGGATGCAGGAAGGAAGTTTGTTGTGGTTGGGATAGTTGACAACAGGCACGTTTTAATTTCAGACGGCTCCCTTAGAAAAATTGAAAAGCCAAAAAAGAAAAAAATAAAGCACATTGAATCCTGCGGGGTCGTAATTGACTCCCTGGGTGAAAAGCTTAAAAATAAGATAAAAATAAGCAATGCGGAAATAAAAAAAGAAATTATGCAGTATATTCAGGATTAACCGGTACATTACATCCATGATATCCCGTTAATGAAAAGCGCAAGGGCGCAGGAAGAAAAGCGCATAAAAGTGTGCAAGAGAAGAAAACAAGAAAAAGGGAAGAGAACGCTGTAAGTCCTGGAAAATGGGGAGGGCTGAGGTTATTTGTCTAAGGAAGGTGTAATTGAAGTTGAAGGTAAAGTAGTAGAAGCATTACCGAATGCCATGTTTGTTGTAGAACTGGAAAATGGGCATAGGGTACTTGCCCATATCTCGGGAAAGCTTCGAATGAATTTTATACGGATTTTACCGGGAGACAGGGTAAATCTTGAACTTTCGCCTTATGATTTATCAAGGGGCAGGATTACCTGGAGAGCGAAATAAACAGACCAAGGGAGGAAGTAACATGAAAGTAAGGCCGTCAGTAAAGATAATATGCGAGAAATGCAAGATAATTAAAAGAAAAGGCAGGGTAAGGGTTATTTGTGAAAACCCAAAGCACAAGCAAAAACAAGGATAGTTATGACAGGTTATACAAATATAAACAAGGATATTTGAAACAAGGATAATGGAGGTGTAAAAATCGATGGCGCGTATTGCCGGCGTAGATTTGCCAAGGGATAAGAGAGTGGAAATTGGTTTGACTTATATTTTTGGCATCGGGAGATCAAAGTCCCGGGAAATACTGGCAAAGACTGGAGTTAATCCTGGTACAAGAATAAAGGATTTAACCGATGATGAGATAACAAGGTTAAGGGACATAATAGAAAAGGAGCACAAGGTGGAAGGGGATTTAAGGAGAGAAATAGCCTTAAATATCAAGAGGTTAATTGAAATAGGCTGCTACAGGGGAAGAAGGCACAGGATAGGGCTTCCGGTGAGAGGGCAAAGGACAAAAACAAACGCCCGGACAAGGAAAGGCCCTGCCAAAACTGTTGGAGTCCAAAGAAAGAAGTGATTAAGCAAGGCAAGATAAGGTAAGAAGTTACCGCTAAAAGAAGTAAAAGGGAGGTTAAAATCTTATATGGCTACCAAAGCTGCAGGCAAGAGAACTGCAAGGAGAAGAAGGGAAAAGAAAAATATTGAACGTGGAGCAGCCCATATACGCTCGACTTTTAACAATACAATAGTTACAATAACTGATATAGCAGGAAATGCCATTTCATGGGCGAGTGCCGGGGCATTGGGATTCAGGGGCTCGAAAAAGAGCACACCCTTTGCTGCCCAGATGGCAGCGGAAGCCGCTGCCAAGGCAGCCATGGAGCATGGAATGAAATATGTTGAAGTTTATGTAAAGGGGCCAGGTTCAGGCAGGGAAGCTGCTATAAGAGCTTTACAGGCTGCAGGCTTGGAAGTAAGCTTGATCAAGGATGTCACTCCTATTCCTCATAATGGCTGTAGGCCGCCAAAGAGAAGAAGAGTGTAGATTGTAGGATATGGTGCGAAAGCAGGATATGGTGTAAAAAAGGTATATATAATGGAGGTGCTAAACTAGATGGCAAGATATACAAGCCCGTCATGCAAATTGTGCCGTAGGGAAGGGGAAAAGCTTTTTCTTAAAGGAGACAGGTGCTATACTGATAAATGTGCAATCAGCAGGCGAGCTTATTCACCCGGACAGCACGGGCAACAAAGAAAAAAACTTTCAGAATATGGCATACAGTTAAGAGAAAAGCAGAAGGCACGCAGGTTTTATGGTGTGCTTGAAAGGCAATTCAGGAAATATTTCGAAATGGCAACAAGGATGAAGGGTGTTACAGGCGAAAATCTTCTTAAAATACTGGAAAGCCGGATGGATAATGTTGTATACAGGCTTGGCCTGGCTTCATCGAGAGCGGAGGCAAGGCAGCTTGTACGGCATAATCATTTCCTTGTAAATGGCAAGAGGGTTAATATTCCTTCATACCTTTTAAAACCGGGTGATATAATTATCGTATCGGAAAAAAGCAGGAACTCGGAAAAATTCAAGGACATTGCTGAAAAAGCAAGGGGTAGGATTATCCCGAAATGGCTTGAATTTGACCCTGACAACTTTACAGGAAAAGTCGTGTCATTACCGACAAGGGAGGAAATAGATCTTCCTGTCCAGGAACACCTTATTGTTGAGCTTTACTCGAAGTAATTAGTTGCCCTCAGTATTAAAAAGATTTGCAGGGGAGGGTTTATATTAATGTTTGAAATTGAGAAACCGAGGATAGAGTGTGCAGAAGTAAGAGATGATAACAAGTATGGAAGATTTATTGTTGAACCTCTTGAAAGAGGTTATGGAATTACGCTTGGTAATTCTTTAAGAAGGGTTTTGCTTTCATCCTTGCCGGGAGTTGCTGTAACATCCATCAAAATAGATGGTGTATTGCATGAATTTTCCACCGTACCAGGGGTAATAGAAGACGTAACGGAAATAATTCTGAATATAAAGGATCTATCGGTTAAGCTTCATAGCGAGGGGCCGAAAGTTGTTTATATTGATGCTGAAGGTGAAGGCCCCGTGTTGGCAAAGGATATCAAGGCAGATGCAGACGTGGAAGTGTTAAATCCTGATCTCCATATTGCGACTTTGAACGGCGAAAGCAGGTTTTACATGGAAATGGTTTTAAACAGGGGAAGGGGATATGTTTCTGCCGAAAAAAACAAGCTGCACGGGCAGCCCATAGGCATCATACCGATAGACTCGCTGTACACCCCGATAAGGAAAGTCAACTACATGGTTGAAAACACCCGTGTCGGCCAGGATACGGATTTTGACAAGTTGATACTGGAAGTATGGACGAACGGCACCATTAAACCGGATGAAGCAATAAGCCTTGGGGCAAAGATATTAAGTGAGCATTTGAATTTATTCATTGATTTGTCCGAACAGGCGAAGCACACCGAGATAATGGTGGAAAAAGAAGAGACAAAGAAAGAAAAAGTTCTTGAAATGACCATAGAAGAACTTGATTTATCGGTGCGTTCATATAACTGCCTGAAGAGGGCGGGTATAAATACGGTTGAGGATTTGATCAGCAAGACGGAAGAAGATATGATGAAGGTAAGAAACCTCGGGAGAAAATCCCTGGAGGAGGTTCTTTCGAAGTTGAATGCATTGGGTCTGTCGCTGGCAAAGAGTGAAGATTGAACCGGCGATGAAAGTTGATCCAACATGAAAATGAAATACCAGCAATGAAATACGAGATGGAATACTAGATGCAAGGGAGGTAATGTCAGGATGCCGCTTCAAAAAAAATTAGGCCGCAGGACTGACCAGAGAAAAGCGATTTTAAGAGGTCTTGTAACATCGCTCCTGGTGAACGGGAAAATAAAAACGACTGAAGCAAGGGCAAAGGCTGTTAAAAGCATTGCCGACAGCTTGATAGCACTTGCAGTGAAAGAAGTCGATAATTTTACGTCAAAACAGGATAAAATAAGCGAAGCAAGGGTTGACAGCTCGGGAAGAAAGATATTGAAGTCAGCAACATCGAAAAATAACAGGAAATATGAAGTAGTTGAGAGACAGGAAAAAACCGACATGGTAACTGTCGATAACCCATCAAGGCTTCATGCCAGGAGGCAGATAATGAAATGGGTTTACAGGGTTAAAGACGGTGACGGGAAAAGGATAAACGTGGTAAACAAATTATTTAATGATATTGCGCCCAAGTACAAGGACAGGAATGGCGGGTATACAAGGATATTAAAGATAGGCCCCCGTAGAGGGGATTCAGCACAGATGGTTATCCTGGAGCTTGTTGACTAAGACATAATGCAATATTGAAAAAAGAAGCAGGGGATTGGGTACAACAATAGTTTGCCTTATCCCTCGTTTTTTATTTGTAACAAGTATTACAAGGGAGAAAAAATGAAAAACAACTTTATTAAAATAATAGATGTAAGCCATGTATATAAAACAGAAGAAACGGAAAGCGGCGTGGAGGCGCTTTCAGGGGTAAACTTAAGCATTGAAAAAGGCAAGTTTACGGTGATACTTGGAAAAAACGGGTCGGGGAAATCCACGTTAGCAAAGCTTATGAATGCCTTGTTGCTGCCATCCAAAGGGGTGGTGCTTGTAAAAGGCGTGGATACAAGGGATGAGCCAAGTAAATGGGAAATCAGGAGGGTTACAGGCATGGTTTTCCAAAACCCGGATAACCAGATAGTTGGCACAACCGTTGAAGAAGATGTAGCTTTTGGGCCGGAAAACCTTGGGGTAGAACCGGTGGAAATAAGAAGGCGCGTGGATGAAGTACTGGATACTGTGGGGATGAAAGAATACAGCAATGTTTCCCCCCACTTCCTTTCCGGGGGGCAAAAACAAAGGATTGCCATAGCGGGAATACTGGCGATGAAGCCTGAATGCATCGTATTGGATGAGGCTACATCAATGCTTGACCCCATGGGAAGAAAGGAAGTAATGGCTGTTTTGAAAAAACTGAACAGGGAAGAGAAAATAACAATTGTACATATTACCCATAATATGGAAGAGACTTGCATGGCGGACAGGGTTATCGTCATTGATGACGGGAAAATTGCCGCTTGTGGCACTCCGTCGGAAGTTTTTTCAGACGTGAAAAAGATTAAGAGCCTTAAGCTTGATGTTCCGCAGGTTACGGAATTGTTGTACGAACTGGAAAAGGAAGGGCTTGATTTACCGAGGGGAGTGCTTACCGTGGAGGAGGCCTTAAAAGCCATTGCAGGGCTGAAAAGGGGTATTCCGGGGAGGTAACATGTCCATAGAAGTAAAAAACCTTTCATATGTTTACATGAAGGGGACACCTTTCGAGAGAAAGGCGCTGGAAGATATAAATATCAAAATTGACAAGGGAGAATTTGTCGGCATAATCGGCCATACCGGCTCGGGAAAGTCCACCCTTGTGCAGCATTTTAACGGTTTGCTCAAGCCTACAACGGGAAAAGTAATAGTAAACGGCATGGATACATCCGGTAAAGGCTTAAAGGAGTTGCGCAGGCAAGTCGGTATCGTTTTTCAATACCCTGAGCACCAGTTGTTCGAGGAAACCGTTTACAAGGATATAGTCTTTGGTTTGAAAAAGCTTGGCATTGAAGGCGGTACAATGGATGAGAGAATATACAGTACATTGGAAATCGTGGGCCTGGACAGAAGCATATTGTACAAGTCGCCCTTTGAACTTTCGGGAGGCCAGAAAAGGCGGGTTGCCATAGCGGGTGTACTGGTAATGGAGCCGGAAATAATTGTATTGGATGAACCTGCTGCAGGGCTTGACCCCAGCGGGAGAAACGAAATATTCAATTTCATTAAAAAGCTTTATATGAATTGTAAAGTTACCGTAATCATTGTATCCCATAACATGGAGGAAATTGCCAGGCTTGTGAACAGGGTTATAGTAATAAACAAGGGAAGGGTAGAAATGGACGGCCCAGTAAAAGAAATATTTAGAAATACCAAGAAATTGGAATCAATTGGGCTTTCAGCCCCCCAGGTGACATACCTGATGAAGGAGTTAAAAAAAATATTTCCCGGCATAGATGACAATATACATACCGTCGAAGAAGCCAAGGCGGAAATACTGAGGCTTTTGGGGAGGCGCGGAGGTGATGCCCGTGCTTAAGGATATCACCCTCGGGCAGTATATCCCGGGGGAATCGGCAATACACAGGGCTGACCCCAGGGTAAAGATAATTTTGTCACTGGTATACACGGTGCTGGTATTCCTGGTTAATACCTACATGGGGTTCCTGGTTCTTGTTGCGTTTGCTGCCATGGTCGTAACCATCTCCGGGATACCGGTGAAATTTACGTTAAAAGGCTTAAAACCTATAGCTTTCATCGTTGTTTTCACCGTTGTCATAAACTTGTTTACAACAAAGGGAACGCCGGTTATAGAATACGGGCCTGTAAAAATTACCCTGGAGGGTATTGATATATCCGTAAAACTGGCGTTAAGGCTCTCGCTAATGGTTATCATGGCATCGCTTCTAACGCTTACAACAACCCCCATACTTCTCACCGATGCCATCGAGAGCCTGATGAAACCCTTGCAAACCCTTGGCATACCTGCCCATGAAATTGCCATGATGATGACGATATCCCTGAGGTTTATACCCACGTTGCTGGAGGAAACGGATAAAATCATGAAAGCACAAGCTTCAAGGGGAGCGGATTTCGACAGCGGCAATTTTGTGCAAAGGGCAAAAAGCTTTATTCCCATTTTGGTTCCCCTTTTTGTAAGTGCCTTCAGGCGTGCCGATGATATGGCCTTTGCCATGGAAGCCAGGTGTTACAGGGGAAGCAGGGGAAGAACCC
>JAAZDH010000159.1 GCA_012512865.1 Clostridiaceae bacterium
TATTTATATTTTGATGGCATTATTTAGTAAGTTACATTGAAATAAAATTTAGTAAGTCACATGGAAATAATGAATGAAAACAATATCTTGAGAGAAAGGGATGATAATTAAATGAAAAGGATTGGTTTTATTGATTACTTCCTCGATGAATGGCACGCTAACAACTATCCCCAGTGGATAGCTGAAAACTGCCGGAATAAAGGCAGAGACTTGGAATTTGCATATGCTTTTGCTGAAATTGATAAGCCTGGTGGGTTGGATACAGATTCGTGGTGCAAAAAATATGGAGCTGAGAAGCTTTCATCTATAGATGAGTTGGTAAAAAAATCTGATTGTATTATTGTGCTTTCTCCTGACAACCCGGAACATCATGAAAGACTTTCCAGGATTCCCCTTATGTCAGGCAAACCTGTATATATTGACAAAACTTTCTCACCTGACTTAAAAACAGGTGTCAGGATATTTGAACATGCAGAGAAGCATGGAACGCCTATGTTCTCCAGCTCAGCATTAAGATTTACCAAAGAGTTGGCAGAGTATCCAAATGAAGAAGTGAATCCTGGTACAGTAGAATTTGTTGCTACAACAGGTCCCGGGAGCTTTGAAACATATTCCGTGCACCAGCTTGAAATGATAGTATCTTTAATGGGGCCAGGAGCAAGGCGGGTTAAAAGCCTATCTACAAAGAACAACAGGGTTTTGATCATGGAATACCCCGATGGAAGGAGAGCATCCATGCATCAGATGTCTAAACTGCCCTTCCAGCTAACACTGCAACTGAAAAATGGAAATGGGAGATACATACCAGGATGTACTGAGTTTTTCCAGGGACTTATAGATTCCATGTTAAATTTCTTTGAAACGGGCAAACCGCCTGTGCCAAAAGACGAGACGCTTACCATAATGGTTTTAATAGAAGCAGGAAGCAAGGCTCTAGCCAATGATGATACATGGATTAATGTGGAGAAGTGGTAGTAGCGTATTGATTTAATTGGGAGAAGGCTATGATGTAGATACTAAGGGGAATGCACGGAGCATCCAAGGCAAAATACTCCTGCATTCTTGCTGATTTAATAATTTAATAACTTAATCTGTTGTGCTACTTTAAAATTTACAGGCTGTAGGAATATTATGGCAACTCCAGCAGCTATGGTATCCCTACTAAGAGTGAGTGGTTAAATTTTAAACCAAACGCTAACTCTTTGATTCTAGAAAACTTAATATCACGACCTGTAAGCTTATTGATGTAATAACATAGGTTATAGGCCAGGAGCTTGGTTTTTGCCCTGGATAAGAGTCCCCAATACGGCTTAGCAAGCACCTTTTCAATATTGAGTTGCTGGGTAAGCTGGGAAGCTGAGGTCTCTACCCGGCGTCTTAACTTGAAGATTAATTACCTTATAGCTTTTGGGAACTGTGACTTGCTGTTACTCCTTTTAACAGGTAGGATGTCTATTTCTGTATTGAAATAATGTAATAGTACTGAAGTTTATTATTTCAATAGCCATATCAAAAATCATATCAATATGCAGTATAAAAAATGTATTGATAGATTTATTTATAACTTTATGGCTTATTCAAATAGCTATTTAAACAAATATTAAATTGCCATATTTATATTGAATATTATGGATAATTATTATATAATAAATTATAAACAAGATATACAAGTAAAAGGTGGTGAAGAAAGTGAAAATTAATTCTACAGAACTTCAGAATAATTTTGGAAAGTACCTGCAATTAGCTGAAACTCAAAGCATATACATTGAAAAAAAAGGCAGCGACAGTATTTTCAAGCTTTCAAAAGTAAATAGGAAGGAAATGCTTGAAGAAGTTTTATATAGCTTGTACGGATGCTTGAGGGGAACCGGGCTTGAACATGTCAACCCTGAAGAGATAATATACCAGAGGGTCTGTGAAAAACTAAACCCTGGTGAAATGGTGATGGAAAATGGCGGAGAAACAAAAAATACTCGTTGATACTAATGTAATTTTAGATTTATTATTGGCAAGACAACCTTTTGCTGAAGGATCAAGGGAGATATTTTTAAAAGCTGTAAATGGAGAGATAGAAATTTATGTTACCAGCTGCAGCATAAATACCCTTGTTTACTTCATAGAGAAGAATATTGGTTACAAGAAGACGAGGGAAATCATAAGCAGCTTTTTGCAAATTGCAAAATGTATAGATATTACCATAAATGATATTCAAAAGGCATTTAATAATATGGAAATAACTGATACAGAAGATGCCATTCAAATGCAGGGAGCTATTAAGGCTGGAATGGATTTTATCTTAACCAGGGATTGTAATTTTCTTAACATTAAAACAGGGGATGTACCTGTTTTATCACCTTCCGATTACTTGGCAAAGTATAACGCAATGTGAGCAAGGTTGATGCATATTACCTTATCTTTATTTACGTCTTTTTTCAGCTTTTCAATGAAAATAAAAAGAATACAACAAAAAATAAAGATAAATATTGAAAAAAATGTAAATTATTGTTGACATATTAAAATATATATTGTATAATATGTAATAAATTAACATTTATGATATATAATGTTTATTAATTAATTGTTTATCGAAATACGTTTATGCATGTATATATTTACACATGAATCGTATATTTATACACATGAATTATAAAAAAACATGGGCCATGAAGGACATGTTTTACAACACTACTGGGAGCGATGTATATGGGCGATATGCATGTTGAAACTCAAGCAGAGATGCTTGCTGAAACTCAAGTAGATATGCGTGTTGAAAATAAAGCAGAGACGCATGTTGAGACACATACCAGGACCCAAGTGGAGCAAATTGATACAAGCGTAAACAAACTTCTTGGAGGAAGGTACAGGCTTGTCAAGATCATAGGAAGGGGCGGGACGAGCGTTGTTTACCTTGCCGAGAACGTAAATCTCGGCACTTTTTGGGCTGTAAAGAGAATACAAAAGAATACCGGGATGGCAAAGGTCTTGAAGGCCGAGCCGGATATACTAAAAAAGCTTAATCACCCGGCATTGCCAAGAATCATAGATATTATTGAAGATAACGAAAACATATATATCATCCAGGATTATATAGAAGGGAACTCATTGTACAAGGAACTTAAGAAAGTAAAGAAGTTCCCGGAAAAGCAGGTGATGGAATGGGCGAAGCAGATTTGCGACGTCCTGGCATACCTCCATTCATTTAAACCGAACCCGATTATCTACAGGGACATGAAACCCTCAAATATCATACTTACTCCCTGGGGCGACATTAAGCTGGTGGATTTCGGCATTGCAAGGGAGTACAAGGAGGAAGCAAAAAATGACACCGTTTACATAGGGACAAGGGGGTATGCTGCTCCCGAACAGTACGGCGGAGGACAGTCCAATATAACCACCGACATATACAGCCTCGGGGTTACCCTGTATAACTTGCTCACTGGCAAGGGACCGGACAAGTATCCCTTCGGGTTGGATTTTCCAGGGAATTTTGAGAAGGATATAAGCCACGGGATGATGCAGGTTATATGCAAGTGTACGAGGTATAATCCGCAGGAAAGGTACCAGTCAGTACAGGAGTTAAAAAAAGATATCGAGGCAATAGAAAAAAAGGCAGGGTCAGGGGACCATGACAATATTCCGGGCGAAAAGGCTGAAACAATTTTTACAAGTGCGGGAAGGCTTGTTTTAACGATATGGGGGAATACTGAATTTGCATGTGAACTGGCCTATATAGCATCAAAGCTGACAAGGCTTGATGTATTGCTGGTTGATCTGGATTTGCTTTCGCCGAAGGCTGATTTGTTCCTGGATATAAAGAAATACCCCGAAAAATTGGCAGGTGAAGGGGTGTTGAATGAATCCGGAATAAACATTGTCCTGGATTCCATGGAAAAGGGGCTTTTTACAAGGGAAAGCCTCCTGGGGTCATGCATAAAGTGCAAGGAACTTGACAACCTGTACATATTAACCGGCAACTACAGGCTGGAAAACTACGAGTATTATACCGATGAGAGCCTTGCCGCGTTTATCGATAAAGCGCGTATGATGTTTGATGTACTAATCCTTGCTGTCAGCAAGTGGATTTATGATTTATTTACCGTTATATCCCTTATAAAGTCTGATTTGAATATTGTCCCTGTCCGTGCCGATATTGACCATTTAAGGGAATTCAACAACTATATCGCTTTTTTGAAGGAAAAACAGCAGTTACGGCCCGACAAGGCCAAGTTTGTAGCTTTTGACTACTGTAAATCTATCAACTTGGAAGAAGATGCCATAGAGGAAATCACCCGGCATAACTACCTGGGGAAAATCAGGTATTGCCAGAAGAGGGCAAAATGCAGGAATTTGAGGCTTTCATATGCAAGGGAAATGGACATGGGCGTGGTAAATGATTATATCCTGGTTCTTAAAAGATTAAAACTGCTTTCCCGTGCATATTCCATGAAGGCCGGGTCCAAAAAAGTGCCCTGGAGATTCCTGGTTAGGACAAGACCGGCAAGGGAGGTGAAAGCGTGCCAATAATAACCACCCTTAACAAGATGCTGCTGGATAGCGGTGAGGCTTTTATGTTTGAAAGGGACAAGGGTGACATAGCTGCAATTATTTCAAATATTACTTTCAATATATTGAGGGATTCGCCAAAACTTGTTGCCGATGTGGCAAACGGCCTGGTAGGCAGGCACCTGCTGGATATGGCAATTATAAAAGATATTGACAGGAACAAGTACCATTGCGGTATTTTCAGGGACAAGCTCATCAAGAGGGTCCTGGACTACATGTTCGGGTACGGGGAGCTCCAGCAGTATGTAGAAGATGAAGAGATATCGGATATAGACGGCACAAGGTACAACGAGTTCGTGATCAAGAAGCGGGGCAGGCGCGAAAAGGTTCCCGTGGATTTCGGGAATGAAAAAATATTCGACACTTATTGCAAGCTCATAGCCATACGAAATGGCGGGATATTAAACGAAAATGACAGCCACTGCAGGGTTACCGACGAGAAAAGGAGGCTTAGGATTAATGTATCGATAAAGCCAAGAAATATATCGGGACCTGCCATAAGCATCCGAAAACACCGCTTGCAAAGCTACAACCTTTCGGACCTTGTAAAACTTGGCATGATTTGCGACGAAATGAAGACATTAATAGAAAAGCTTGCATTTACCGATGCAACCGTTGTTTTCGGCGGCAAGGGGGCAGCAGGCAAAACAACTCTCATGAGGGCCTTTGTAAATGCCCTGCCTGAAATGGAACGGGTGCTGATAGCGGAAACCGATGCGGAAATCTACCCGGATAAACCGTATTGCATCGAGCAGAGGGTAAAGAAAGAAAACGAGGGCGGCAGGCCGGTAACTTTAAAAGATCTTGTCAAGGATGGCCTTACGATGTCCCTGGATTCTTACTGCATCGGGGAAATCACGGGGGATGAAGCCTGGGAGTTTGTCAAGGCTTCTTTTACGGGGCACAGGGGGCTTGCGACAATACACTCGGAAAGCGCCGAGGATACGCTATCAAGGCTTTTGGTATTAAGCAAGGGGGCAAAGGCGGCGGAAAGCGAAAAGACCATGAAAGAAATGATGGCCAAGAGCATAGACGTGATATTTTACTTGAAATCTTTCAAGGTGGTGGATGTGCTTGAAGTATTAGGTTACGATGCCGAAAAGGACGCCTTTTTATACAACAGGTTGTTTGAATTCAGGATAAGGCATGAAGATTGCGAAGGTAATATCGAGGGAGAATTTGTAAAGTGCTCGGATGACGGGGAGAGGATAAAGCGCATCTTTGCAAGGAGAGGGTTTTTATGATGGAGAATATGCTTGTATCAATAGAAGGCATGCCTGTATCAATGAGAAGTTTATCCTTGTTGACGGGTAATATGTTTCTGCCGGCAAGGAACATGCCTGCGGCAGCTGCAATGGCCGTTACCATCCTGGCATACCTGGTTATCATGCTGGCTATTGCAATCGTGCTTATTGCCATGTTCAGTGTTGCCCGCGGTATTGGGTTAAAGGGGGTTATCAAGGAGGGTGCAGGCTTGAACCATACCAGTGAAAAGAGCATTGAAAAGAGATTGAGGAAGGATGTTAGAAAGTATGGCGGGGTTTTGGGCAGCAAACTTGGTTTCGCCGAAAAAATCGAACTGTACCTTGTTGACAAGTCCAACATCAGGCGATATGTACCATTTATGAGTGCCCGCCTGCTGCTGATGGTTTGCCTTTCAATTTTTTGCACCTGCTCATGGTTGTTTTACAGGCTGCTTCGATTTATGCCTTCGGCTGTTTCACTGGCTGCGGTAGCCTCCCTCATACCGGTAGTCATCTTGGACCTCATGGGACGGTACAACTCGGAAAAAGTAAGAAAAAAGCTGGCGGAGTTTATCTCGGTGCTGAACAGGTGGTGTGCGGTAAAAGAAGATATATTCTATGCTTTTGAAAAATCATTGGACTCGGGCATAGGGGAGCCCTTGAGCACCTTTATCCGCGACATGGTTATCCAGGTGAACAGGGGAATAGACCCGGCAGATGCACTGGGCATCCTGCAGATGAAAGTGGATAATCCCCAGTTCAAGGATTTTATAGTGAACATAAAGCAGAACATTAAGCACAGGGGTGACTTGAAGACACTCTTGGATAACCTGGAAGACCAGTTTTATAAAATCGAGGAGGAATTCAACAGGAGGAAGATATCCACTTACAGGGACAGGATGATAGTATATGTTATCATGCTCCTGGTGCTGTTTACGGGCTACTTCTTCCTCAAAATAAATCCTGCAGTTGAGGATTTCTACCTTGGAACAACAATGGGCAAAACCCTGGTTGCATTGTTTTGTTTCTTGTATATCGCGGGGTTTTACATGATAATTCGCGCTGATAAATTCAAGTATTAGAGTATTAGGGCAAAACACGGGCGGGACAAGATGACTGTCTTACTTAAATGCCATGTATTAATTGCGGTGGGAGGCCAGGATGCAGGAAATATTAGATTTTATCAATACTAACAGGATATTTTCAATCGCAATGTTATTCGTTAATATCTTGCTGAATAACCAAGTAATTAAAATGGTTTATTTAAAAAACAGTATAAATATAAAAGAAGCAAAGGGGGAGAGGCTGGAAGGAGATTCACTTTATCAAAGATGTGCCATGTTGGTCAGAAAGTATGCCGCTGCTTATGAAAGGAGGTATGATAAGAGCAAGTTTTATAATTGGGTGAAAAGCAAGGCAAAAAGGGCAGGTTTTAAGGGAGAACACATGGTATTGTCATACTTGTTTTTGCAGCTTGGCCTGCCTGCCTTGCTTTTTGCCGCAGCCTTCGTTTTTAATTTTCCTTCTGTTAGAAAACCGGCAGCAGCGTTTATCCTCATGTTCATTACTGCAAGGATGGTGATTGCAAGAAGGAAAAAAGAAATCGATATGAGATTGCAAAGGTACGGCTACAAGATTTACAAGTACCTGCACAACCAGGTTTCATCGGGCATCAAGGTTACAGATGCGGTCAAGACCGTGTACGAGGTTATCGAGGATAAGGATTTAAGAGATATCCTGCTCAGGATGGCTGCGAAGTATGAACTTACCATGGATATTGACATGGCCCTTGAGGCATTTAAATCAATATATGATACACAGGAAGGGGAGAGTTTATGCGTTGCCATAAAGCAGGGGATATTCACGGGGGACAACAGCAGCTTGCTGGCAAGGCAGGAAAACCTCATGTTTAAAAAATATTTCAACTATATCCAGGCGGAAACGGATGCCTGCAAGACCAGGATACTGGCGGCCGCAGTAATTTTTACTGCAATCATGGTAATAATGATACTCATACCCTTTATATTCGAGGCATCGCAAGCAATCGGCAGGATATTCTCATATTAAACGTATTAACTGGAAGGATATTCTTACGTCAACTATAAAAGCAAAAATTAAAAAAGCAAAAATTAAATAAAGGACGAAAGGAGGTTATTACATGACACAAGTAAAAGTCAGAAATACCATGTACAAAATGCTTTTGAAAAAAGATGACCTAGTTAATAGGGCCAGGGTATTATTTAACAATATTGCAAGGCGGTTCCCGGCCGGGAAAGGTGGCTTCGGCATGAATGAAATACTTGGGATAGCCGCCGGGATAATAATTGCGGCATTGATCGTTGTGCCGGGACTAAAAGGACTTACCAATAGTATTATGCAGAAGTTAAAGCAATGGTGGGAAGGTATAGAAAACGATTTTTTTTCTTTTAACGGGTAATAGGGCTAATAGCCAGGCAATCGGCAACATGATTTTAACAAGTGTATCAATTAACAATGCGTAAGGTATGCGGGGGGTGTGAATGTGCCGTCCAGGGCGGTTGTTTTTGGCATATGTATAGTAATTCTTACAGCTTTACTTGTTTCCATGGTGGAGTTTTTCCTCCCCGTTTCCGCAAAATTCGAAATGAATGCCCTATGCAGGAAGACCTTGCTGAAGATGGAGTTGGAAGGCGGGATAACAACCGGCATGCGGGATGAGCTGGAAGAAGCCTTGCTAGCAAGGGGATTCAGGAACATAGTGATTGACGGCACTGTAAATGCCAAGTACGGTGATGAGATATCCCTTTGGGTTGAATCATACTATGTTTACGACAAGATCAATAACTTGTTCTCCAGGGGGGAAACGGGCCAACGGATGGTGTACAGCAAGAAAAGTATTGCAAGAAAGGTAATAAACTAGGAAGAGGGATTGAAAATTGTGATGAGCAGTGGGCAAGGGGAAAAACCGTGGTTGAAAAGAAAAAACGCTTTTTTTGAAATACTGCGTGCAAAAATATGTTGTACGGGGGGAAGCGGCATAACCGATGTCTTGATTACGGCATCCATAATCATCCTTGTGTTTCTTCCCGTGTTTTCCGCGGTAATGGAGAGATATATCCTGCTGGTAAAAGCACAAATAATAAGGGATGCGGTGGACGTTACCAACTTGTCCGTGTATTATTCCATGGAAACCGAAAACCTGGGAAGAGGATATGTATACTTTAATGAAGAACAGTTGCAGAAGATATACAAAAATATGCTGGCAGAAAACCTGTGCCTGGATGCTGATTTAAACCCGCAGGAAGGCTCCATTGCCGATTACCGGGTAGAAGTTGAATCCATTATGATTTACCATGACAATCCCGACTGTGGTGAAGATTATCCTGCAGCCTGCCCTGGTGGGACGGTTATAGTGCGGCCTGCCGTTCACAGCACGATAATAGTGCCGGTGAAACCCGTATTTTTCGCAGAGATCATTAAATTATTACCAGGAAAGGAATACGCTGAATTAAAAGTACATGTAGACTCGGATATACCGGTAAATAATTAAAATGCGGCAAATATAAGATAAAATGCAACAAATATAGGATGCGGCAGGTAATCAAGGTATTTCCCCTGGAGTTTTTACTGGTGGTTTTCCGGGTGGTTTTAACGAGCAGGCGGGCAGATTGAAGGGGAGAAGGAGATGCTTGTTTTCTATGAAGAGGATTAATGTTCTTGTGTTAACAATTGTACTAGCCATAATACTGTTAATTGCCGAAATAATAATAATCAGGAGTGTACCAGGGCACGAGCCGGTTACAACCGTGGTATTTGCTACAAGAAAAATAATTGCCGGTGAAACTTTTACCGGGGATATGCTTGGTATAAAAGAAATAAGCTTGGATGCGGCGCATGAAAAGTCAATAAAAAATAAAAATGAATTAATCGGGAAAGTAGCAATAACAGATATAGAAAAGGATGAAGTAATACTTGAAAGTAGGGTGACAAGCACTGAAAATACCGAACAAATAGAAATAATTGATAAAAACAACAGGTTAATCACTGTTGAATTTAAAATTGACCAGGCAAACGGTTGGCAGTTGAAAGAAGGACAATATGTTGATATTATATTTATACCAAGTGATAAAAATGACGAGATGGCAATTAGCCTGGTAACGGCTATTAACAAAAACATAGGTGAAGACGGCAGCAAAAATGACAGCGGGGTAAATAGCAGTGAAATTAACGGCAACGGGGTTGATGCGCAAAAGAGAGGGCAAAATGGTGGTATCATACAAGATGTTACCGGGACAGGTGTATATAGGATAAGAAATATCAGGGTGGCGGCGTTGATGGACGAAAAAGGCAGGCTGATTAGAAATAACAAGAACGAGGCCATCCCAAGATATATATCATTTGAAGTTAATGACAAGCTGGATGAATTTATTGCCTATGCCAAAGGTAATGGAAGGCTTGAATTATCGGTAATACCGCTAAAAGAATAATTTTTTGACTGTTTTTTTAAATTAAGTGACTTCAGTCATTGGTGATATGGGGGTAATGTGAGATAATATTGGCAGGGAGTGTTTACAAAAGAATGACCGAAAGCCATGGCTTAAGCTACACGGAGTTTCAGCTATAAAAAAGGAGGTGAAAATGTGGCAGAAATAAAGTACGAAATACTAAGGGAACTGGGAATCATCAGCTATGGCACAAAGGGTTGGGCAAAGGAGGTCAACCTTGTGAGCTGGAACGAGAGAAAACCCAAGATCGACATAAGAGACTGGGATGAAACCCATGAAAAAATGGGAAAAGGCATAACATTAAGTAAGGAGGAAGCATTAGAACTAAAGAATATATTAAATAAGATTAATTGGGACGAGCTGGAAATGTAAGCCCGAGAAAGATGTGGAGAAAGGATGGGGTGGAGGGGATGTTTCGCTTTTGTTGTTAACACATTGTAAAAACATGCTAGGAATATAGATAGTTGACAAAATGTGTACATCCCCAATACCAATGAAATATGAGTATATTGCCTAAGGCTTGGGAGAGCTTGTTAAATTCCTCAAACCTCATCCCTGTGGTAGTAAGGTCGGTTGAGAGGTTCTATGATACGAGCTGGATAATGGAGCCCAACAGGCACGAGGTTTTTGAGATGGTATACATAAAAAGGGGCAATGCGGTATTTGAAATTTCCGGTGATGCTGCCGACATAGGCCCCAATAATATTGTAATAATTAAACCAAGACAGCCCCACAAATTTATAGTAAAATCCGGCAGCGGCTGTGAGTTTATTGTGTTTAACTTTAAATTTGAAAACAGGTTGAATAACGAGGTGGCCGAAGTATCCCTGGAAGATTTCCTGAATTTTTTGAATGGAAAGGAGACAGGGCATTTTATTAAATTGAAGGTGAGCGCCAGGAATGATATTATTGTGCTCCTGGAAAGGATTCTCGAAGAAAAAAAGAATAATGATATTGGCAGTGAGTTTTTAAGATATCTTTTAATGCTTGAGCTTTTTGTCCTGCTTTCAAGGTCACTCAAGATGGAATGGGAAAACAGCATCATGGGGAAAAGCGGCAAGCTTAACGAAGTGATCGAGGCGGCTGTAAGCTTTATCAATAATAATTATGAAAGAAATATTACATTAAGTGACATATCCAGGTATGTTTTTTTGAGCCGCAGTTATTTTGCAAAGGCTTTCAAGGAGATAAAGGGAGTAAGCCCTATTCATTATCTATTGAGAATAAGGGTTGAGAGAGCCGGTGAATTATTGGTACGGACAAACCGGAAAGTTTCTGATATAGCTTTTGGCGTGGGTTTTTCAAATCAACAGCGTTTTAATGAAATCTTCAAAAAATACACGGGCATGACGCCGCTTCAATGCAGGAAGTTTCACCGGAAAGACTGATGTGTTATTGAAGTGTGATAATAAGAAAAAACATTAATTTTTATTACATAAAAAAATAAATAACGGAAGGAAATTACAAGAAAATATATTATAATGGACCTGCTCACAATAGGAGGTGTAAATTATGGGTATGACCATGACGCAAAAAATCCTGGCTTCACATGCAGGTGTTGATAAAGTAAAGCCGGGACAGTTAATAAATGCCAGGCTTGACATGGTGCTTGGGAATGATATAACTACGCCTGTTGCAATTAAAGAATTCAGGAAAATTGGCGCGGACAGGGTTTTCGACATGGAGAAAATTGCCATTGTGCTTGACCATTTTACGCCCAACAAGGATATTAAATCAGCCCAGCAGGTTAAATTTATCAGGGAATTTGCAAGGGAAATGGGAATCGTGAACTTCTTCGATGTCGGGCAGATGGGTGTAGAACATGCATTACTGCCCGAGAAGGGTCTTGTTGTGCCGGGGGACGTGGTCATAGGTGCCGACTCCCATACATGCACATATGGTGCCCTGGGAGCGTTTTCCACGGGAGTGGGCAGCACCGACATGGCTGCGGCAATGGCTACGGGGGAAGCATGGTTTAAAGTCCCCGGGGCAATCAAGTTCATGTTGAAAGGCAAACCGGGCGAGTGGGTAAGCGGAAAAGATATTATTCTTCATATAATCGGCATGATAGGTGTAGACGGTGCCCTGTACGAGTCAATGGAATTTACCGGGGAGGGAGTAAGGCACCTGTCAATGGATGACCGTTTCACGATTGCAAACATGGCTATTGAAGCAGGGGCCAAAAACGGCATATTCGAGGTGGATGAAAAAACAATAGAATATGTAAAGGAGCATTCATCGAGGGAATACAAGATTTTTACCGCTGATGAAGACGCGGAGTACAGGGAGGTATATGAAGTCGACCTGTCTTCCGTCAAGCTTACGGTTGCTTTTCCTCATTTGCCCGAAAATACACGAGCGATAGATGAGGTTGGAGATGTTAAAATAGACCAGGTGGTTATCGGTTCATGCACCAACGGCAGGCTGGAGGATTTGAGGATTGCTGCAAAGGTTATGAAAGGCAAAAAGGTTCACCCTAATGTAAGATGCATAATTATCCCGGCCACCCAGAAGATTTGGAAAGAAGCCATGAATGAAGGGTTGTTCGATATATTTATAGATGCCGGGGCGGCAGTGAGCACGCCTACATGCGGCCCGTGCCTTGGCGGACACATGGGGATATTAGCTGAAGGCGAACGGGCGGTGGCTACGACCAACAGGAACTTTATCGGAAGAATGGGACATACCGCCAGCGAGATATATCTTGCAAGCCCTGCCGTAGCTGCAGCTTCTGCAATTGCAGGAAGGATAGTTTCGCCTGACAAGGTATAGGTGGGGTGTGGACGAGGTGCGGCAAAGCGTAAACCATGCCGGGTACCAGGTGAAAAACCGTACAGAAAGCGAGGAAGCAGTTAAGAACAGGTCTAAAAAAGGCTAATACGTGAGGCCAGACGGCTATAAGTAAGGTCTGGCAGTCATGTAAAAAAAGGCTACCCGGCCAGGCTAAGAAGCGAAAAACGGGGCTGTAAACCAGGATTGCCAAGCTGGACTATTAAGAATGGATGTATAACCAGACTATCATAAGGGAGGTATGAACGTTGAAATTTGAAGGCAGGGTTATAAAATACGGGGATAACATTGATACGGATGTAATAATACCGGCAAGATATTTAAGCACATCGGATCCTTCGGAGCTTGCAAAACATTGCATGGAAGACCTGGATAAGACGTTTGTCTCCCGGGTGCAAAAAGGAGATATCCTTGTCGGGGGCAAAAACTTCGGGTGCGGGTCTTCAAGGGAGCATGCCCCGATAGCAATAAAAGCTTCAGGTATTTCTTGCGTGATAGCAAAAACATTTGCCAGGATTTTTTACAGGAACGCGATAAATATAGGCCTTCCTATCCTGGAGTGTGCCGAAGCGGCAGAAGACATAAGCGAGGGGGATCATTTAATTGTTGACCTTTCAAGGGGGGAAATAACAAACGTTGGCAAAAACCGGGTATATACCGCAATCCCTTACCCGGGATTTATGCAGGAAATAATGAAGGCGAACGGGCTTATAGAGAAAATAAGGAAAGAAAAAGAGGAAGAAAGCAGAAAATAATAAAAAGAAGGAAAATAATATAAAATAAGAATTTAATAAAGAAAGATGTAGAAAAAGATGAAGAATAGAAAGCTTAAAAGATAAAAAAGATGTAAATGAAAAAGATGAAGGATAAAAAGAGAAAAAATAAAGTGACGGAGGGCTGAAGGTAAGGATATGAAAAAGTACGATATTGGAGTAATACCAGGTGACGGCACCGGGCCGGAAGTTGTTGCGGAAAGCGCAAAAGTTTTAAAGGCTGCAGCGAAGAAGTGCGGGTTTGAATTAAACTTCGA